>JAEOTL010000134.1 GCA_016839845.1 Promethearchaeota archaeon | reverse complement strand
TCTTTTTTCAATTTTCGCTTTTCTTCTTTTTTCCGCTTTTGCTGTTCAAGGAGTTCTCTCTCAGTTTCTTCTTTCAACGCCTCCATCTCTTCTTTCTCCTCCTTAACCTTCACTTTCAATTCATCAAGAGATTCAGCAGTTTTCTTCTCTCTTTGAAGTTTATAAAGTAATTCATTGTTTATCCGAGATACTTCGCGTTTCCAAGATATTTTCTCAAATAACGTACGAGCTTTGATATATTTTTCATGGGCTTCCTCGAATTTTTTCTTGTTTAATAGAGAAGTCCCTTGTTCTAAGATTTTGTACGCTTCTTCAGAGATCTGCTCTTCCCTACGTTTCAATTTTTGAGTTTTTAAGAACTCTTCTCTTTTTACTTCCTGTTGAATTCTTTTTAATTCTCTTGCCTGAGCAAATTGTTCTTCAAGTTTCTCTTCGATCTTCATCTTTTCAAGTTCTTTCTTCTCAACTGCCGCTTGTTTTTCCTCAAGTAATTGCTTTTTCCTTTGTATCATGGCAATTGAATCTCTGACCATTATTATTCCTTCTTGCCAGCTAATTTCTGAAAATATTCCTTCACTTTCTTGGTATAGTTGGATTGCTTGATCAAAATTATTTTGCTGTAATTCTGACTTTGCCCTATCCATCAACCTGAAGGCTTTATCCTTTGCGGTCTCAAATTCACTCGCTTTTGCCTTCTTTTCAATGAGGGATTTCTCTCTCTGCTTTAAAAATCTTTCTCGCTCCCTCTTTGTCTGTTTTAACAATTTCTTCTGCGCCACTAGTTCTTCTTCTTGTTTTTTAACTTTTTCCAATTCTATGGCGCGTAATCTATTATCTTTCTCAAATTTTTCTTTGTAAAATTGAATAGTGTTTAATAATTTTAAAGATTCCTCTACCCACCCGATTTCTTCCATGTCCTTTCTAGCTTTACGATAGATTTTAAGAATGTCTTCGTAGGGGGCTTCATAATCAAAGATCCCGTCTTTAACTTTTAGCTCATATTCTTGAGCAAGTCTTTCTGCTCTACGCATTTCATTAAAAATATTTTCTGTTGCAGCGGCTTCCTCTTTCTTCATTTTCTCAAGTTTTAATAATTTATCTTCCCGAGCAAAGAGTTCTTTTTCAGTATCAGTTTTAGCAACTAATAATTCAGTTTTGGGTTCTTCTAGCTTTTTTCTTTCAATATCCCTTAACTTTTCATCTTTCTCTTTCTTTTCCTTGTAAAATGTAATCGTACTATTTAAATGAGCCAATTCATCCTTCCATCCAATTTGTTGGAAAACCTTTCTTGCCTCAGTATATTTAGCAATAGCTTTATCATACGGGCTTTCATATAAGAATATATCTGTTTTTATATTAACTTCATAGTTTTTTACTAATTTTTCTGCATCGTCTATTAGGGTCATTGCTTTGTCTAATAGAAGATCTTCTTCTTTATCCTTCCTTTCAAGTTCTTTAATTCTTTCAGTTTTAACTGGTTTAAGATCTTTCCTTACCTTATGCATCTCTTCAATTTGAAGTTGCCGTTCTAACTTTTTCGCTTCAATATCTCTTAGTTTTTCACTCTTGGCATGCTTTTCTTCGTAAATTTTAATCTGATTAGTATAAATCTTAACTTGGTCAACCCAGCCTTTTTCTTTTAATTTTTTCCTGATGTTGGTATAGATTTCAATTATTTCAGGATAAGGAGTTTGTTGAATTAATTCCCCTTTTTTAAGTGCTTTTTTTAATGCTGACTCATACTCTCTTTCTAATTTCTCTGCTTTATTCATTAAATTTGTAAAAAATTTTTGAAATTCCTTTTCCTCCTTTTTTGTGCCAAGAGATTTCATTTTTGGAGAGATAACTTCACTTGTTTTATCAACCTTAAACATATCTTCAACGTCCTTTTGATGTTGAACTTTTTTAGCTTCAACTTCAAGTAATTTTTCGTGTTTCTCCAATTTGTCTTGATAAATATTTATCTGATTCTTATACATTTCTGCTTGTACTTTCCATCCCTTCTCAACCAATTTATCATAGATTTGTTTGTATATATCAATGACTTCTAAATAGGGGGTGTCTTCTAGAATCTCTCCACTTCTCATTGCTTTTCTCATTGCTAGTTCATATTCTCGCACAAATTTCTCTGCTCTATCAACTTCTTTAGTTATATGCTTTTCAAAATCTTCTTCTTCCTTTTTTCTTTCAATAGCTCTTAATTTTTGTGGATCCACAGCCGTAGATCTATCTATTTTATGCATACCCTCAAGATCTTTTTGTTTTTGCTGTTTTTCTTTTTCTACTTCGAGCAAGTGCTCATGTTGTTTTAATTTATCTTCATAAACTTTAATCTGGTTTGTGTAAATGGAAGCTTGTTCTTTCCATCCCTTTTCTAGCAATTTATCATAGAGTTGTTTGTAAATATCAATAACTTCTAAATAGGGTGTGCTCTCTAGAATTTCTCCCCTCCTCATTCCCTTTCTCATGGCGGTTTCATGTTTTCGTACAAGCTTTTCTGCTCTATTAACCTCTTCCGTTATAAATGTTTCAAAATCGTCTTCTTCCTTTTTTCTTTCAATTGCACTTAACCTTTGTTTATCCACAACGATGGGCTTATCAATTTTTCGGATTTCATCAATATCTTTTTGTTTTTGTAGCTTTTTTGCTTCTATCTCACGTAAATTCTTATCTTTTTCCAATTTTTGGGTGTAAAAACTTAATTGTTTCTTATATGCAACAGATTCTTTCTCTCTGCCTTTTGCTAGAGTCATTTGCCTTACTTTTTCGTAAGTCTCGATTATTTCCCCGTATGGGGGATTCTCTGCTAACCTTCCACGTCTTACAGCTTTTTTCATTTCTGCGTCATAGTCCCGGGCCATCCTTTCGGCCTTAGTAACCATCTCATTTATTAGATCATCAAAATCTTTCTCTTCTTCTTTTAAAAGGGCTTGTTTTTCAATCGCTTTTAATTTTTCTTCTTTTGCTTCTGACTCTTTTTTCTTTTTATGGAATTTTCGTACTTCTTCCATATCTTTTTGTTTTAACTGCTTATCCGCTTCAATCTGTCTTAGAACTTTATCTTTCTGTAATTTTTCTTTATTAGCTTGAATGTGGCTCGTAAAAATCGCGATAGCTGTGTTCCATCCTCTCTCAACCGCTATTTCTTTCGCCGATTCGTAAATATTGATAATCTCTGGATAAGGACATTCTAATTCAAATTTCCCCCTTCGTAAAGCTACTTCATATTCTCTTGCTAATCTGTCAGCTTTATTGGTCATTTCTTCGAGGCTTGCTCTGAGGTTTTGAACTTCAAGATGTTTTTTACGTTGTTCCTCTAATTTTTGTCGTTCCTCTTCACTTATTCCAGTTGAGTCTTCCTTCCTCGAAATTTTTAGGACTTCTTCCACTTCCTTTTGTTTTCTCACTTTTTCGGCTTCAATTTGTCTGATTTTTTTATCTTGTTCAAATTTTTGAATATACACATTAACCGTATCATTATAAATAGCAGCTTCACTTTTCCATCCTTTATCAAGGAGTAACTCTCTTACTTTTATATAAAGTTCAATTACTTCAGGATAGATACATTTATCAACTAATTCTCCTTTCTTAATCGCTTTTTGCATCGATAATTCATATTCTCGGGCCATACGTAATGCTTCAGTTGCCATGTTATCAATTTGTGCTTTAAAAAATTCATCTTCCATTTTTTGAAATTCTTTATCTTTCAATTTTTCTAATCGAGCTTGTCTTTCCTGTTCTTCCTTTTCTTTGACATGTTGTTCAAGTTTTTCTACTTGAGGCTGCTGAGGTTCTTGAATCTCTTCCTTTTTCATTCTCCGGCTTTCTAATTGAGATACGAAAACTTCTTTATCTTTCAGCACTTGGTTAATTGTCTCTTGGACTTTTTGAACCTCATAATCCCAACCCAATTCATCAAATAAATTAGCCCCTTCCTTATAAAGTTGAAGGGCTTCATCAAATTGTTGTACTTCTGCGGACTTTGCTGCTTTTCCTAAAATATCATAAGCCTGCCTAGAGATTTCTACTTCTCGCTGTCTTGAACTAACATACTGCTTCACTCTTTCTTCCTTTAATGATTGTTCAGTTACTAATTCCTCCTGCTCTAATTCTACATGGGATTCTTCAGGAGGGATTTCTTTTTTTACATTACGTAAGAATTCAGCTTTTTGATTATAACATTCTTCAATTAATTTGAATACCCATTCTATTCCTTCAGAATTATTTATTTCTTCATAAAATTTAACTGCCCTATCATAAACATCTAAAGCTTCTTCAAAATTATTGGAATCTAGTAATTGTTTCCCATCCTTTAATAACTGTTCTATATCCACAAGCGAGTCTTCTTTAATCACTTCTCTAATCGGTTCGCTTTCGACAATAGGGATCTCTTCTTCTACCGGTTCAGTTTCTCTAAACTGTTTTTCTTTAAGAAGGTAAACTTCAGCAATTTTATCACTAATGGCTTCAATTTCATCTTCTCGGTTAATTTGGGTATACATTCCAATAGCCTGACGTAGAACTTCTATCCCGTCATCATAATATTTTGATTCGATAAGGCTAATAGCATGCGCTACCATTTCGTAAGCTTCTGAAGCAATTTCTTCTTCCATACCCATTAAATCAGAAAAAAAGGCATCTTTAGTAGGATCGAATCCATTTTCATCAAATTCTTCGTCCTTTCGCTCGCTCATAATAATCCTCTATTTTTAAGGAAAATTAGGAAGTAATTATCTACTCGTCTGTCAGAAAGTGTATAGATGCGTTTGATATTATTGACTAGAATCCACTATTTAACCTAATTAATTACAGATCAAATTTTCCTAAGTTTTTATTAAGATACTCATCACATATTTTTCCTCCCTCATTCGTCAAAATCCAACCCATGGATTCCCGTTTAACTAGGTTTAACTTCTCGATATCCATTAATAGTGTACGAACTTCGCTCTCTGTCTTACGAACATTAAAATCTACTTTAAGACTAAATAAAATCTCATCAAGGGGAACCGCACCTCCCCTTTCATCTTCCATAACACCTAATGCTGCTATGATTTGGTTTTGCTCTGTCATTCCGGCATCCATAGTATGCGCAACCTCATCTAATAACCATGGATTTTTCTCTAACATTTTTTTTATGGTACTTTCATCACCATTCTTAAACGCCACTTCAAATTGTTCTCTAATTTTCTTCTTTGCCATTATACGTACCTATATCTCATTAGAATAATGAAAAATTTGTGATTACTTAATATTAACTATAATATAAATTTAGAAAATAAAACCTTTTACGATGAGATGAAAAAAAAAGAATTATACCAGTTTAGACAGGAATGCATCTATTTCTGCCTTATCTGCTACATAGAACTTTTTTGTGTCTCCTTTTATGTAGGCTAATCTTACGTTATCTTTTGTAGCATCCTCATCAATTGATTCTTTTAAGGTTTGTAAACAAAGTGTGACAATTTCTTCAAATGTCATATCTTCTTTGTAATGTTCAGTAATATATTCTCTGGCCGAAGCCTCTCCACTCCCTAACGCATATGCTTTGAATGATCGGTAAATTCCGCTTGGACTTGTTGTGTAAATTTGAGTTCCTGACGCATCAATTGCAATAAAGAAGAGAGCGCACCCAAATGGCCTAATACCACCATATTGGGAATACATTTGCTTCATATCTGCTAGTGTTTTTGCCAGCATATTTAATCGGACGGGTTCATCATACGTCAATCTAAAAGACTGGGCCTGAACTCGTGCATAATTAATAAGCATACGTGAATCTGCATGCAAACCAGAAATAGCGACCCCAATGTGGTCATCAACCTGAAATATTTTATCAATTGAATCGGCATCCATTAATTTCGAAGGAATTTTAATCTGGGCAGCTAAACATACATCTGTTTTAGATTTTACTGCCACAGCAAGCGTACCACGTCTTACTGCCTCCAAAGCATACTCTACTTGAAAAAGTCGACCTTCGGGGCTAAAAACTGTAAGAGCTCTATCATACCCCCGTCCTCCAGCTCCACCAAACATGATTTTTTTTCTCTTATATGTAATTTTTGAAATTACGATTTAATGTGATATTTAATAGAAATGTTTTCCAAGATTTTAATTTAATGTTTATACTAAATAAAAAGTTAGATCTTATGGGTCTCTCTCAGAATTGCAAGGGTCACACTTTTAAAAACAGGATCAACCCCGTAATCTTCTTTTGCACTTGTCTCATAATACCCTAATGCGTTGATTTCTCTTCTTAACGCTTCTCCGTCTCTTTCTCCTACTTCTCTATTCCCTTGGTTTGCCAGATCAATTTTATTCCCCACTAGTACACTTGGCTTACCATCACCGATTACTTTCTCTACTTCATCTTTCCATTCAAGAATGTTTTGGAAGGAACTCCTTCTTGTGAGGTCGAACGTATAAATGATTGCTGTAGCTCCACGATAGAAAGGAGGACGTACGAAACTGAAATGTTTTTGCCCTGCAAGATCCCAGAGTTGTAGTTTTACTGTAAAGTTGGGATAATCTTCAAGCCTGACTCGCTTCGTACTAAAATTAGACCCGATTGTCATTATATAATTTTCCTTAAACGTGTCTTCGCAATAACGGAGGACCATGGAAGTTTTTCCTACTCCACCATCACCAACAACACACACTTTATAGATAAACGACCGGGTTGCAGAAATATGCATTCTCGCCATCAACTCTTAATAGAGAATTCGCGAAATCCTATTCACACGTAATCTTGGAAAAACGAATTATCGATGTTTAAGTAAATATTATAATATATTTCTTTAATAAAAATTCAGTTATTAAATCTTTATCTTTTGAACTTTCGTTTTTAAAACCTAAAAAAGAAAAATAATTAAAAAAAAGGGTAGTTATTATTTTCTTAGTAGTTTTTTATCTACTTTACCTACAGCTGTAAGTGGCAATTCTTCCGTAATTTCAAACGATTTTGGAACTTCATAGGGGGCACAATTTTCTTTAGCATATGCTAATATATCTGCCTTTAATGCATCTTCATTCCCATCATAGGAATAATTAGGATCAAGTTGAATGAATGCTTTTACAATTTCAGAACCAGGTCTATCTGGATTTGGGATTCCTATAGTTGCAACCATATCAATTGCAGGGTGTCCTGTGAGGGTATCTTCTAGTTTTGCAGAAAATACTTTAAAACCTCCTACGATAATCATATCCTTGGTTCTGTCTACGATTCTCACATATCCCTCTTCATCCATTTGGCCCATATCACCAGTATGCATGAATCCATCAGCATCAATAGCTTTTTCGGTCTCCTCTGGTTTATTATAATAACCTTGCATAACCATCGGACCTTTCACACAAATTTCTCCTGGTTCTCCAATTGGCACATCTTTTCCTGTCTCAGGATCGACTAACTTGAAGTGGACATTAGGGAATGGTAATCCAACATGGCCTAATTTCTTCTTGCCTTTTGAGGGATTTCCGATGGTAAGGGGTGAAGTTTCAGTCATCCCATATAACTCTATTAACTTACCTTCTCCGATAACACTCTCCAAAATCTCCTGGGATTCTTTTGGAAACGGTGCTGCTGCTGAAATAACAAAATCAATCATTTCTTTATCGATTTTCTTAAACTTTGGATTCTTAAGTAACATTTGATATAATGTGGGTACGTTTGCTAGAACACTTGGCCTGTATTTCAGCATTTCCTTTATGATGTGGTTTGTATCTCGAGGATTGGGAATTAAAACCTGGCTCCAACCTAGCATAATTACATTCTGGCACGTAAATAAACCAGCAATATGAAAAAATGGAAAACCTGATAACCCAAATCCTTTAGCAAACTCCCAACTAAGCCAATGCTGAAATATTTTAATGTCTGCAACCGAGTTTTTATGAAGTAACTTCGCCCCTTTCGGAGGACCAGTAGTCCCTCCTGTATACTGGATAAAAGCAATATCATCTGGGTTAACTTTCACATTTGGAAGAACATCTGGGAATTTATCTTTCACAATTTTATGGTATTCAAGCACAGTTACTCCTTCCAGGGGAGTTACCTTGCCTTTCGGAACTTTACCTATTAATTTCCCCATTGTGCCTAACAACTTGGGCATAAATCCCGCGAGAGAGGATGTAACTATCAGTCTTAGAGAAGGAATAGCTGAATAGATATTTACAATGTGCCCTGCAAAAACCGCATCCAAGGTGAGTAGAGCCACCTGTTTCCCACCAGAGCCTAAATCGTTTAATTGATATTGAATTTGTACCGCAGAAAGTAGTGGGGACACTCCTGAAACAATTAATCCCGCCTTTAATCCACCTAAAATACCGATAATATATTCAGGAATATTAACAAGACAAATTGCCAGAACGTCTCCTTTTTTAAATCCATTATCAATTAACATGTTAGCAAATTCATTGGAATATTTATCTAAGTCCCCGTAAGTAATTTCTGTACCATAAAAAGCGATAGCTAATTTCTCGGGCACTTCCTCAAATGTTCGTCTGGTTGTTTCAATGAAAGAGGATTCAAATTCCTTTGGATCTAAATCCTTAATCCCTGAATCATAGTTTTTAGTCCAAAATCTATCTTTATACGACATTTTTATTCCACAGTTGTTTTTAAATTTTCAAATTTCAAAATTGATAATATAGTATTTGATACGACTCATTAAAAACTTTGATTTATTTGAAAATGAAGTATTGAATCTGTGAAAAAAAATTAAAAAAAAAAAGGAGTTAATTATTAGACTACTTTTTCTCGTAGATTTTTATCTTACTACTTTAGCATAACCTCTAATATCGAATAAAATTACTTTCTTTTCATCATTTTCTCCAAACTCAACTCTCAATAATCCTTCCTCTATTATCGGATTAATTTTTAAAACTTCATTCAATAAACTTTCTCTATATTTCCCTACTTGTATTTTTAATACTCCCTCTTTCATGGAAGTTGTTATGAGGGGCAAATTTTTTGTAGTTTTGCTTGGAGATTTCTTTTTAATGCTTTTTTCTACTTCTTCACACTCTGATAAAAGCCAATTATAAGATCTTTTCATTTTTTCTGCTTCACAGCGATGATACATATTAGAAAAAGCCCCTGGCTGAAAAGCACTATATTTATTATGTGGTGGGGCAGACAAAGTAAAATTTGGCGCCGTTCCTCTTGCTCTTTTTCCCTTACCTAAATTAAATCTTACATTCATAATTTATCACATTTGAATTAAAGGGTGTAAAAACTTCTTGGATCGGTAAGATAATTTAAAAACATTCAACTATTTAAATTTTTCCTTTCTATACTCGGTTACTCTCGGGATATCTTGATGGTTTGTATTTTTAAACACAAAGATTTATAAGTAACTTGTTCCTTTTGTTTCTTTAGTAATCACATATTTGTATTTTAATGTTGCATCATTCTCCTTGAAGTTAAAGGTGCTGCAACGTCCCGGTGTAAAAACACCCCTAGGGGCCTTGGTTTCGGTAACCTGCTCTTTTTTTTCAGTTTAAGTCAAAAATCTTCTGACACTTCTGTCGAGAATTCAAATTCATCTCAAAATTCGACTTTCATCAATTTTACTTTTACTCTCCCCCCTCGGTCCCCATGTAATAGTTGTTCTCTTAAAAATAAATTCGTTTCTGCAAATGGAAATAAATTTACTCTACAATAGACAAAACGGTGAATTTCAGAAAATTGTCGGTGTATTATTGTTTTATTTTGGGGAATTATTACTGTATATGATGACTGAGTTTCGTTCTGGATTCGCATTACACACAAGAAATAGTCATTCCCATCTTATCTCTAGCGGGGATAAAACTCTGGATGCGTTACTCTCTGGGGGGTTTCACAGAGATTTAGTTTACTTACTCTATGGAGATAAAAGGCTAACAACCAACATTTTATTGACAACTTCCGTTATTGTTCAAAAAGCATTTGCTAATGGGGGACTTGGAGAGGGTATTAGAGTTGCCTTCATCGATGGTAATAATCGGTTTAATCCCTATAATGTTAGCAAATTTGCAGTCACTCAAAACTTATCCCCTCGAAAGACGCTGGAAAATATTTTAATAAGTAGAGCTTTCACATGGGATCAAATCGTAGAAATTTTGGAGAATAAACTTTCTATGCTTGATGATGTGAAAGTTGTGCTAATTTCTGGAATCACAACCATGCTTGAAGGTTACGAAAAACAGACGTTTGAAGATCTGCTAAGGACAGTAGATGGCATTAAACAAATCCTCTGGAAAACAAACCCTCTTATTATTATAACGGCGCCTTTACACGAACATTCACTTTTCAGACCGAAAGGGGGAAAAATTCTTTCTCATTTTGGAAACGTATTAGCAATGATAAAAGATGATGAGCGATATGTGGAATATACCCTCGTTCAGCATCCCTACTTGCCTGATAATCGATTGTTAAAATGGAAACCTCGCACTTCCAAGAGAAAGGTTCCTTTAAAAAATGCTACATTAGATAGCTGGTTTTGATCTTATTTTTCTAGTGTGAGCGGATCGCCTCCCCTTCCAACCTTCTTCCCTTTATAATAAAGTATAGATTTTTCTTCGCAAATTTTGTTCCATTCTTCCAATCCAAGCTTTTTAATCATTACTAAATTATACACCTTTGAATTGTGAGGAGTAAACATTTCAAAGTGGACAATCGGTTGGAGCATTTCACAGGGAAAATCATCACATTCATAACAGAATTCGTGTCCTTTTTCAGTAATACATTCGTAAGTTTTACAAATAGGACCATTTAAAACTTTACCTTCTTGTGCTCTACATCCTTCACACCCAAGTCGCTCTGAAGCCAAACATCTTTTACAGTAAATTCCGCAGGGTGCGTGCCAATGTAATAATTCTTCTGACATTTTATTAAACCAAAGAAAATTATTTAATAAGTTTAGATTGAACTAAAAAATAAAGTTTATGATTAATTTGTATCCGCTGTACCAAATAGCTTGATTTTATTACTTTAGAGCCATTTTTCTTTAGTGAATTCCTTTAAATATATTACCAAAGGTTCTTCACGTATCTATAGTGTCCTTCGAAGTATTTTTACTCAAAAACCTTGAGTTTTTGGATATCTTAACTGTTAAAAACTACACCTGTTACAAAAATGTGAATTTGTATAAGCTTTTAAATAATATGTAATAAATTTCAGTATTATCTAAGAAAAATAATTTGATGGATGTGAAGAATATTGGATATGAAGACATATAAAAAGACATTTAAATTTGTCTGTGATGAATGTGGGGGATTTGCACATACCGAAACGGAATATTGCGAAAGTTGCGGGGAAAAGGCTATAAGGAAGGCAACAAATGAGGATTATAATAGATATGAAATGGAAACAATAAGGGACTCTAAAGAACAGAATATATTATCTGAGAAAGCTAGGGAAACTAGGATGATTGATGAGAGGGCTAAGAAGGTGGCTAAGAAAGCTGAGAAGACAGCTAGAAAAGCTGAGGAAAAAGCCAAGAAAGTGTCTGAGAAGGCAATTAAGAAACCTAAGGATGCTGATAAGCAAACTGAGAAAGCTGAAGAGACGGCTAAGAAGGTAACTGAGAAAGCTGAGGAGACAGCTAAGAAAGCGGAGAAGGCAGTTGAAAAGGCAGCTAAGAAAGCTGAGGGGAAAGCCGAAAAATCTAAGAGGAAAGCTGAGAAAGCTGGGAAGGCAGCTAAAAAAGCTGAGAAGACAGTTGAGAGAATGAAAGAGGAAACTAAGACGAAGGAAGAGGAAAATTAACTTTTTTTGTGATTTAAATTATTTCTTCGAGAATAGTGATAGTCTAAGATTTTTAGGAGATTTTAGCATTTGGCTAACAAAAACAATTTCATGACTTCATCATCTTATCCTCTCAACAATCTTATCTTATAACAGAAATTTTCTTCATGATGGACTTCAAAAATCAAAAAATTGGGATTGTATTTCTTTTTTAATGCTCTAAAACACTTTTTTTCTGGGATTTCTATTTAAAAACACACGTGTTAAATATGGGAAGAACCGTACCTTCGTTTAGACCGGCATTGGAGCATGAAATTGAGAGCTGGAAGGACTTTAAAAGAGCACTTCGACCAGAGGAACAAAAAGTATTCAATAAATTAATGAATTATGCCAGGATACATGCCGATGCGGGTAGTATGAGTGCACGTCCACTGCTTTCAGAAGTATTATTCATTTCCTTTGCAATTGAGCAAGAAAAAAAAATCGAGATGTTGGAAGGGAAAATAAGAAAATTAGAAGAAATAATAAACGGAAAAGATTAGACTTTGGACGTTCGAGAACAGTTTGAAGGTTGGCTTTTAGATGTGTCTACATACGGCAACGGAGTTATTCTTTGGGTGAAAACGATAAAAGAGCAAAAAATTATAAGAATACTACATGATTTCACCCCTGAATTTTTTGCTGTACCTCGACAGCACACAGGTAAGGATTTCAAAAGATTAACACAGATTCTCAAATCTCATCAGGATATAAAAGATGTCCGAATCTGCGATAAATATGTTAAGTTGGAGCATCATAAGAAGTCCAAAATACTGGGAGTGTCGGTAACAAAACCTTCTGTATTCAAAAAAACTATCAAGGAAATTGATGAAATTGGGCTTTTTACTTTATATAATACCGATCTTCCCATCGCTCAGATGTACTTCTATGTACACAATCTGTTTCCAATGTCTTTGTGTAGTTTTAAGATTAAACGTGAAAAGAATAAGAAACGCCAAGGATATGCGATGCACCTAGTGTCATTAGAACTAAAAGATGACAATGAAGAGCTGTTTTACGATCTTCCTCCATTAAAAGCAGTGTGGCTCGATATTAAAGTACAGCAGCGTGGGTTGAGAACGTATTTTAATGATCCCCTGCTATACGCGGAAGTCAGCATCGTTGAAAAGGATGAAAATACGAATATTCCAAGAGCAGATGGGAAAAGAAGAAGAAAGATTCTTATCGATAAAGCTGATGAGGCAGAAACTATTAAGGCTATCAGCAAGGTAATTGAGAGGTTAAACCCTGACATCATACTCACCCGTGGAGGGGACGAGTTTATATTTCCGTATTTAGTAGCTCGTGCTTCTGTAAATCGTGTATCTAAGGATCTGTATTTATCCCGCACCAAGACTCCCCTTAAAAATTGCATTTTCCAACTTTCTGGAAATTCTGACCACTATATGACCTACGGGATAATAATGCGGCGATCAAAGACTCAGGTATACCTTACTGGTCGTTTTCATTTGGATACTACAACCTATGGGAGTCTTCACTTCAGTGAGGGAAATATCCCGGGAGTCATTGAGGTTGCCAGAATCTCTCGAGTTCCAATGCAAAGACTTTGTAGGATAACTATTGGAGGTGCTCTTCAGTCAATTCAATATTATAATGCGTACCAGCTTGATCATCTTATCCCCCCGTTTAAGAAGAGTCCAGAAGGGTTTCGAAATGGGATGGATCTGATTGTCAATGATCGAGGAGGGCATATCTTTGAACCTTTAATAGGCGTGTTTGATCAAGTTGTCGAATTAGATTTTTCAAGTATGTATCCCTCCCTCATGGCAAATTTCAATATATCTTCAGAAACGATAAATTGTAAGTGTTGTGAAGATGATGGGACAGGGGTTTCTGTTCCAGGTACAAGCTTCCATATATGTTCTAAACGAGAAGGAATCATCTCGAAATCAATTGCCTTGCCTCTTAGAAAACGTCTTAACTGCAAGGAGTATAACAAGACACACAATGATCTTCGGTATAAATTCACAGATATAGCACTGAAATGGGTACTCGTGGTGAGTTTTGGGTATTTAGGTTTTAAAAATGCTCGTTTTGGAAAAATTGAGGCCCATCAAACAGTGTGTGCCTTCGCTCGTGAGCTCCTGATGCGATCCGCCGAAATTGCCGAAAAATATGGGTGTAAGGTCGTCCATGGAATTGTTGATTCGATGTGGCTTCAAGATACGAAAGGAAGAACTTCTGAAGAATTTATACACCTGACAAAAAAAATAGCAAATGAAATATCCGAGCAGACGAAAATCCCAATGAGTTGGGATGGTCTTTTTGACATCATTGTCTTTCTGCCCTCTAAGGCAGAACGTGACGTACCAGCCCTCAGTCATTATTGGGGTATCAAGAACGATGGAGAGGCGAAAGTAAGAGGAATTGAAGTAAGGAGAAGAGACATCCCAAAGATCGTCAAAGATGCCCAATATGCGTTTATTGATGTTTTTCAGGGAGCAAAAACCACGGAAGAATTTGTTGAAAGACTCCCAAAAGCAAAGACAAAACTGTATAAATACGCCGAAAGAATATACTCCGGAAAGGTATCGAGAGAGGAACTTACGATTCGTCAGAAAATATCGCGGAGACCCTCACAGTACAAAGTAAATTCTTTTCAAGCAGTAGCTGCTCGACAGCTTGAACGATCTGGGGTTATAGCTTCGGCTGGAAAAAATGTGCGATATATTATCCTGAATGCTGATGCTGATCCGGACTTTCCTGAAAAGAAGGTGATTCTTTCAGATTTATATGACGAAACAAAGCACGAATATGACCGGCGAAAATATGTTGAATTGCTTAAGAGAGCCTTTGAGAATATTTTTCCCTTCGAGTTTCCCGAACTTGAAGAGTTATTAAAATCAGATTATAATCATCGATCAACTCAAAAAGATCTCTCGTGTTTTATATAGGTTAAAACTATTCCCGACGTTAAAAAACTGTATGAGTGATTTGCCGACAAATTAGTATAATAACCCCTTAATAGTGTCATTTAAATATAAATCCATACCGATATATATTATTCACATCTAACGGTGTGGATGTCGAGAAGAGGTAAAGCAACCTCAATATATATCACCAATTGAAATACTTTCGAGTATAGCAATTTGGTAAAAATCGGACTTCCCTCACAGGAAGAAAATCTGTATCAATGGATAAAAATTTGTATCTTCGGGTATAGATCTGCATCTAAAGGTATGGAATAGAATGATAGGTTTTCGGATCTGTTATTCAAAACGATTAATATATTGAGAATTTCTAAATTTCGGTTTGGAAAGCATTACCATGCAATGAAAACCTTCGGGGATTCACTGCAACTTCTCGTCCCTTTTATTCTTCTTAACTCTTTATAAACCTAAGCAGTTGCTATCTTCTAAGTAAAGATAATAAAAAAAAAATTAAGGAAGTGTAAAAACTTCGAAGAAATCAAAAATAATTACTACTAAAACAATCAGTTCTAAAAAGATCCAGAGATTTCGTTTTATTGATCTTACTGCTTTAAGTGCTTTCCCCGTAAAACTGATGATATTATAAATAAAGATCATTGCCCATGCTATTACCAAAAAGGATATTGGTAGCATCAATGTAATAATTTCACGACCAGCAGAAAATAACAAGTACTCATACCCAAGAAGTGAAAATCCTGAGATAACAAGCGTAAATCCTAGACCAAAAGAATATTCGGCAAATCTAACAAACTTTTGAATCTGTTTTTGGGTACTATTCCCCTGAGTTGCTTCGAAGTGAGCCTTGGAGTTGGCGGAGACAGAATTAACAAAAAAGACAAACGAAATCAGGAGTAAAAATGTACTGGTGACTATGCCATTAGGAGGGGGAACTTGCCAGATTAATGCCAGAATAGTTAACACCGCACCTATCATGACTGTGCTAAGGGTAATCCAATCTCTTACGTTGATTTTAGTGGTTTCTTCACTACTCATATTCTCAACCATAATTTAATAGTTAAATAAGAATACGAGAGAACGAAAATAAAAAGCTTTTGGTCTTCTTATTAAGATTTTATCTTCAATATAGAAAAAAAAAAATGGGTAGATTAATTAACAAAAGGTTGTCTTATAACAGTTTTCATGGTTGCGGGGTTAGCTTTCCTCGGATCACTGAGATAGATTTCATGATGTTTATTTTTATGGCCATCAAAACTTCCTCCTAACTTCGCAATGAAATCATGTACTTTTTGAACTGTAGGTCCTTCCTCGGAATATGGTCCTATATGCATGATCTGTGCAGCTTTTCCTTCCTTATACTTCTCTAACCGTAGTTTTGCGAATAGATTAGCAAGTTCAGGTTTTTTTTCTTTATTTATTATTATTGCCTCGTTAATCATCTCTTGTGTAATCCAGTCGGGCTGCATAATCATCATCGTCCATTTCCATTTATTTCTATTCCCCTCTATAAAATCTTCCATATCATCAGCCCACCAGTGCCCTTCCAAGGGGGGTACCACATAATCTTTACCTTTCGCTTTACTCAAGAACTTAGTTTTAAACGCGATTGGATATAACGCAGCAAGGGCATCTAAATATTCTTGAGAATCTCCTGGGGAGCCCATCCCATCAATCATTAAGAATTGCATTTCAGGTACATCGACTAATACTACTTCACTTTTACCAGGTAAGTAGAGTTCCTTGAATTTTTTCTTGAAGTCTATTTTCGCAGGCATAATTTATTCACTGGTTATTATCTATTCTTTTTTACCTAGGCTGAAAACTATTAGTTGGGCAATTGCTAGTGTCAAGTGTTGCAGGAACCTCATGACCAAAACAATCTCCCTTAGTTTCATCAAGGGGTATATAAAATTTGCATTCTTTACATTGAGCCATTTTCAAATCACTTAATATTTATTTTTAGGAATCTAAGTCATATTAGTATTTGTGACAATAAAAATCTTTTATTATTGCGAAACTTTTTTAAACCATGTCACAAATTATTTTCATAAGAAAATAAACAAATATGGGAATTTGTAGTTGATCGATCAATTTACTCTACTTCTCAATGAAATGGATTTTTCAGAAATTCAAATCAATATCTACAGATATTTGTTAAATAATAAATATGGCACTATTAATGATATTAAGAACGAATTAAATTATTCTTATGCTCAGGTGTACAATGCACTGCTTTATTTAGAAGAAAAAAATCTGATAGATTCTTCTTCAGACTCAAAACCGAAATTATTTTTAAGGAAAAATCCTAAAATTGCCTTAACTGATCTTCTTGATATGAAATATAGGAACCTTAAGGATACCGTTATAAAACTAGATGAGGAACTAAAAATCCAAGAGAGCAAATTTGGCAGATGCGTAAAAGATGTAAGTTTTTATATCTACCCCGATGTTTTATTGGGAGTAAATAATCTTTCTGAATTAATTGAAGCGGCAAAAGAGGAAATTATCCTTACTTCTCTTCCGCCATCCTTATTAAAAAGATTAGAATCAAGTTTGTATGAGGCTTATCTGAAAGGGGTGGTTATTAAAATGTACTTTTCACTTGCTGATTTTGAGAACTATCCTAAATATTTCGAAGAGATCACTAACATTTTAAGAAGAATAAGAATAGAAATAATCCAAACTGAGCAAAAAACTTGCCGAGTAATTAGGTATAACGATGAAATTGTGAATATGGGAAATATGTTTATTGACAATATTTATCTAAATTCTGTTACGTTTCAAGAAGATGAGGTTTTTCATTTTGATGGATTGGTTGAACCCAATGTAATCAAAAATGCAAAGAAATATCTAGAACCTCCCGTGAAAACTGTAATCAAAAGAATACAAATAGAATATCCAGAACCAATTCAAAACGTGTTAAATATAATACGGGAAAACAACGTGATTAAAACTCGAGATCTTAGTAGTAAATCAAAAATCGGGGGCGCTAAGCTCCGCGAAATCTTAGAATTTTTAGTGAATCAAGGAATAATAGAAGAATTTGTTGTAAGAGACAATAAAGCGGGACGCCCAAAGCGAGAATATTCTATAATTAACTGAAAAAAAGGAAACCTGGAAAATAGGTTTATAAATATAAACCCACGCATCCTATATAGTATGTTCTCTTTCCATTATAAAATGATTTTAAAGGAGTTTAAAATGCCTGAAAATTTATTTGTACCAAAAAATTTCGAGATCTCCGAAGTGTTTGAAACAGATCGGTTCCGTCTTCGGATGTTGTCAGTAAATGATGTTGAAAAAGATTATGAAGCAGTAATTGAAAGCCGGGAGCTTCTCCAGACTATGTTTGGTGGTACTTGGCCAAGAGTAGGATTTACTCTCGAAGAAAACCTTGCCGATCTGGAAAGACATCAACAAGAGTTCCTTGATCGTGAGGCTTTTGCATATACAATTGTATCCCTTGATGAAACTAAGGTTCTTGGTTGTCTCTACATAAATCCGCCCCAAAAATATAGCGATAATCCGGAATTTGTTGAGTATTGGAAAAGAACAGGCTCAGATGCAATTGTTTACATGTGGGTGCGTCAGACTGAATATGATA
>JAEOTL010000435.1 GCA_016839845.1 Promethearchaeota archaeon | reverse complement strand
TTCTTCAAGCAGTTAATGCTCGAAAAGAGAAAAACAAAGATATTTTAGACCTCAACCTTTTATAATAATAATGAAGACAGAAAATGAAAAAGACGACCCTGAGTCGTGCCAATCCACTATTAATCCCGGCGAGTGGAGGGGAAGATCAATTGAAATTGATGATGCTGGGACCGGAGATCTTGTCGGAAATGCCTTTATTGGCTTTCGAGACACGAGTAATGGAAAGATAATTTATCGATCAGTACCCGTTGGGTTATATGCCAATGGGAATACAAATGAGGATCCTCCGCGAAAACATATAGTTAAAATTGTAATCGATGGATTAAAAGCGCTTAACCATCGTAAGGGAGATAGAATCCTCCTATGTAGAGGAGCGTGTTTTGATCTTGTAAGAGATTATTTTAATGAGAATGGGATTTATTACGAACCCGCTATCGTTGAAGGAGTGCTCCAAGACGCTGTAGAAGGTAGATATGTCCAGCACCTTAGGAAACTCGGAATAACCTCTAAAAAGCTCACAAAAGAAGCAGGAGCTCAGAGATACTTCGTATTGTTTAACTGGGTATGCCAAGATTTTCCTAATCGAGAACGGTTTGTAAAGAGGGGCTTTCCTTCATGGGAAAAGAAATGGAGGGAAATAGCAATAAGGCGATATCATAGACATGGTATCGGCGCGAAAGATCATCGAAGAGAGATGATCCGAAAAAGAGCCGAAGAGATATATGAACGTATGTTTGAAAATCCTAGTTCTTCGAAACGCGTTATCTCTGAAAGCTAAAAGGATTAATTTCCCAAAAACCGTTAAACTTTATATCTGATTTTGAACAGATTAAAGTTTATTTCTAAATTTTTTTTCTACAAATCATTTTTGATAAAAATGTAAAAATTTATATGGCATTGTAGTAAAAGCTTGCGAAAGTCTATGTGGATCTTCTAAAAGAGGAAAGATCCAAATTACGACCATTAGGAAAAGAGTTAATACCTAACGCGATAAAAGCTAAAGTAAATGGTATTGAAGTTATTGGTGTTTGGGATATCAAGGAAGGTAATCTGGATGAATTTTTGCTTCTTCAACAAGAGTTTTTAACAAAATATCACGAGATTGAGGGTTACACATACCAGATAGATGTACGATTTAAAGCCGTGGAAGCACTAGCAATGATTGGACTCAAAATGCCTGAGTAACTGATTAATGAATTTCCCCAATATAACCTTAATTTTCTTTTTTTTTATTTTATAATTAATTAATCAGTATTTAAGGTGAGAAATGCAGATGTAGCATATAAATTGATTTTCTACTAAGCTACAGCCTCAGTGATAGTGGCAAATGGAGTCGATGTAAAATAAATTATTCGTAATAGTTTCAATTTGTTGTAGAAATGTTTAAATAGGACAATATGTATATCATATACTTGATAATATATATATATCTAATTTAGCTTTAATAAAATAAATTATGGAGGAAGTAAAATTGACCCCATATGGTAATGAAAGATATAGGAGATACGACTTCTATGATGAATGGGATGATTATGACGCAGATCAAGTTCCATATGATGAAGAAGAAGATTATGATATGTGGGATGAGGAGGACGAGGTAGAGGAATTTTGGGATAACGATTGAACAATATTAAGCATGTTCTAACTTAGAACATATAATATTCTAAAATTTCTTATTTTTCTAATAACTCTTTTAGTGGATCCCAATAATAAGTAGTCCACCCTTCTTTTACAGACTCATAAGCTCCTTCTGGAATCTCTGTATGTTTAAATCTAATCAATGTTCCTTCATCAGTTGGTTCAAGGATAATTGTAATTGTAGAGTAATATTCATTCGGCCAATTTTCACCCTCACTTCGCCACGTTTGAACAATTTTTTTGTCCTGAATCAATTCGACATTTTTACCATTCAATGCTCCTTCAAAAACAGAATATTTTCCACCAACTTCGCGACTAATTACAGCTTTACTTTCTGTAAATTTAGAATGAATTTTTGAATCCATAAAAGCTTCATAAATCTCATGAGTCGTGCTTCTTATCAAGATTTCATCTTCAATAACTTTTGTATTCTTCATTCTTCTAAGGTCACCTAATTTTTGAGTTTAACATGAGAAGATAAACATTTAAACCATTTGATTATAAATTATGCAGATTTACTCAAAAGATTATGGGATATAAGTATACCAGAATTAATCCTAATCTATTCCCTATTGGGTATAAAAATATCTTGACTGATGAATTTCAAAATGATTTCAGCTATTTTCAAATCGAATTTGGTTTCGGAAAGTATTTGAGAAAGATAGAAATAATTCTGATTGGTTTGCTTCATGACATCGTATGCTTTGTAGAGCACCTCCTTTTCTTCTGGGTTGAAAGTATAACTTAAATTTGAATTAAAGTTGAAAGGATAGAGCAAATTCACATCTAAATATTTTTCAATTATTTCGATTATACCATCAAATTTTGTTATATCTCCCTGATATCCCTCTATTAACTCACCGTAACGATAATCGATTTCCTCGACCAGGTTATCGACGGCTAAGAGAAATTCATTTGAGGGTTTTGTACCCATGATTAAAATAAAATTGAAACAACTGAGTTCCACTAAATAAATATTTGAAGTTTGATATTCGATATTAAGTATTTGGTTATCTGTATCAATATTAATTACCTCTTTCCCAAAGGATTTAATTGCTCCAATGAACCCAGACACTAATAAAGGATCAAAATCTACATCTTGAAAAGCTTCTTCAAAAACATATAAACCTGAGAGTTTTTCACTAATAATGATGTATTTTAAATTGAATACATCAAGAAATTTATGGGAAACGATTTTTTCATATAATTTTGTTGATTCTCTTAGTTTACTTTCAGGAATCTCGTGCTGTGTATAATTTCTTCTCCTCCTACTTTTTAAGCCTAAATATGAGGAAACAACACCACTTACTACTAGAATGACAGATATAAGTAAAATAAGAAACGAGAGATTATCTTTAACCCAATTTTCATTAAATGAAATATAGAAAGCATGACTTTGAACTCCAGCATCAATATTATTTTGCCAAAAGACGTATGCATAATAAATACCAGAGGGAATATTAGATGGGAAGCTATAATTAAAATCAAATAAGATGGAATCTACAATTTTAGTTTCGTTGAAAATTTCAATTCCTTGAGAATTAAATATTTTTAATATTGCAATACCAGTTCCTTCAGGAATTTGAACAGATACGCTTAACATTCCCCCTTGGGCTATATTATCCTTAAAACAATCAATTTCATAATCATATAAATATGATCTTGCTGAGATCAACCAATCTGAATCATCGGAAATAGTTGTATTCATAATATAGAAATAATCTTGGAAAAATAATAATTCTGAGGTAATATCAGAACCATTCTTGTAAAGAACAATATCATTCCAATCATCAGGGCATTTAAATTTAATTGTCTGATTATAACCATGTCTTGAAATATTAGGGAGGATATTCCAAGTATTATAAGAATTTTCTTTTATGGTAAGAGTTCCTTCGGAATAAAGATGAGTGATAAGTGATAAATTATAGGTATAACTGAATGATGGAGTACTTGAAGAATTATGATAAACTGGAATCTGAAAAGTATCGGTAGTAAGTTGAAGGCTCAGGTTTTCTAAAGTTATTGATCCGGAATTAAAGATTGCTCCATCATTTAAGTCGTAAATACTGCTATCAACCTCAACCTTTAGATCAATATCTGAGGATTTTACGGATTTATTTACACTCTGTATTAATTTATGTTGGAACACATGAGATGTCATAAGGTCATCCCAAGCACCTTCCTCATAAAAAGCAGCATATAGATTTGGGTATTGCGGATCAATGCTGTTATAGTACCATCGATATTCCTGAGTTGCTTGAGGATTTGGCGCCCTCATCACAAGATAGTAGTACCCTTCATCAAGATAAACGGGTTCAGAGAACATTTGAGTATGCCAACCTAATGTCGTAGACATGTTTAAATCTGCGGAAGGGCCTTGAGGAACAAAGGTGGGATAATTAGTATTGAAATTATACCCCTTAATCTGCACATATGCATCACATGAAAGATCATTCACTTTACGCCCATAAATTTCAACCCCATAAATTTTGGTAGGTTCTGTTATATTCAATTGTATTGCCATTGCCTCATTTAGAGTTGTGCTTAAAGAACAATATTGACTCCCACCATTTTCTTCTATGATTTTTGTTTCATTTACCTCATCTTTTAAATCACTAATGGATAATTCTAATTTAGTGATATTAGATTCAGTGGCATATAAATCTATCTCTATGGAACTTGTATCGTAAAATTCTCCACTTAAAGAAGTGTATTCTTGCATCTGAAAACTAATGGTTGATTTCATTTCTTTAGGGTTAATTGCTGCAAAAGAAGGGGAGCTTAAATGAATTAAACCAAAAATTATTAGGAAAGAACTGAAAATGGTTAAGATTAACTTTTTGTGATTTAATCCATTCATGAAAACAACCCCAAATCCCGTATTTCTAAAGAGCTTAGATAACGTTAACGCATGAAATTAATGATAGCACGGGTTAATAAATGTAAGCTTTTTCCAACACGAAAACTGGGAAAGTTTATCAATTATTTCACATGAAAAACGTGAAATTACAATAAATTTTTGCTATAATTATTCTAATTTTTTTGGATTTATTGAATTGGGTTCAAAACAGTTATGAAACCCTTTCTTCTTAACATACTTGTATGTATTATTGGAGAAACTAAACCTAAAACCATTAGATTTTGTAGAAATCCGAAGGTAGGTAAAATTTAGCAATTTTTAATCCCCAACAATGCAGCTTGCTTAAGATCTAATCTAATTTATAAATCTATTAGAATATACTTAAAACAAGTTTCTTATTCTTTTCCCAACAATTTAATTAAATTTATATAAATGATTTTTCTCTATGTTTAAAGATAAGGATATATTGTACCTTTTTGTTAAAGTAATCTTTAATTATTTGAAGTTTGATTCAGTAAAATTTGAAAGAAGGAGATAACCACGATTGAAAAAAAATATTTTAAGAAAAAAAAATATTTTTTCTGCATTTTATTGATCCTCATCTTCAACATCACTTCGATTATTCTCCTCCCAGATGTTAGTATTAGTGAGGATAGATATGAAAATTTAAATGATGATTCAGATTCACAAATAAACCTTTCAAATAATCCCCCAAATAAGAATCAGTTTAATTATTATAAGGAATTAATCATTGATCATTCGAAAGTTTCAGGATTAACACCCCTTAATGATTTTCCTTTTTTAATTTCTATTTATGACTCAGACTTACATGAAAATGTTCAGTCGAGTGGTAATGACATAGCATTTTCTGATGGTATTACATGGTTAGATCATGAGATGGAATTATTTGAACGCGATTATAACGCAACTCACACTAAACTAGTGGTATGGGTTCGATTACCTTCTCTTTCTACGACTGTAGACACTATAATTTATCTATATTATGGAAATGCTACAATGAGTCCAAGAGAAAATCCGACAGGAGTATGGGATACAAATTATAAGGGTGTTTGGCATTCATCAGAGGACCCTACGGGAACAATATATGATTCAACTTCCAACAACAATGATGGAACACCTCAAGGTAGTATGGGTTCAGCCGATCAAGTAGATGGTCAAATTGGTGGAAGTTTGAATTTTGATGGCAATGATGAATATATTGATTGTGGAAATCCTACTGAGTTACAAATAACAGGTTCTATTACAGTTGAAGCGTGGTGTAAAGCCGATTATTTCGGCAATACTTATTTAGTCTCCAAAAATGGACCATCTGATCAAAGATGTTGGGATATCAGTTTTGATGAGATAAATTTAACTCATGGTTATGTAATATACCGGTATGCCCTAAATGGAGAGGGTCATGCTGATGACGTAGGTAATGTAACTGTTGCTATTAATCAATGGTATCACGTTGTTGGCGTGTTTGATGCATCAACTTATTCAAGATTGTTTCTTAACGGTCAGATGGTAGATGAAAATACAACAAATATATTATCTTCTCAATATGACGCACCTAATAATTTAAGGTTTGGAGCTAGAGGAGACGATCCCCCACCTAATTATTTTGATGGAACAATTGATGAAGTTCGCATTTCTAATATAGCTCGTTCAGCCGATTGGATTAAAACGGAGTATGATAACCAATTGGATCCAAATTCATTTTATTCAATTGGGGAAGAAAATGAGATTTCATATGTTCTCTCCAATGCTCATTACTTCACATGGTATAAAGAAATAATAATAGATCATACAAAGGTGAGTGGTCCAGATGATCTTCTTAATTTTCCAGTTTTAATTTCTTGTTTTGATGAAGATTTACATGATAAAGTTCAAGCGGATGGAGATGATATTGCATTTTCAGACAGTTCTTCTTGGTTGGATCATGAAATAGAACTCTTTGACCAGACATATAACAGCACTCACGCGCAATTAGTTACCTGGGTTCGTATACCAAATCTTTCATCTTCGGAGGATACGGTTATAATTATGCATTATGGCAATGCAACGATGGGATCACGGGAGAATCCAGTAGGGGTTTGGGATGATACTTATGAATTTGTGCTACATATGAATCAAGATCCTTCCTCCTCTGATATCCTTGATAGTACATCAAATGGGTTTGATTTCGATGTTGAAGTTTCTGGAAGTATGACATCAGATGATCTAGTTACTGGCCAAACTGGGAAAGCACTTGCTTTTGATGGAGTAGATGATTATATTTATCTACCTTTTTCTGAAGGTTTTTCAGGACCAATTGATAAGATGACCTTTGATTTTTGGATCATGTTTCCCGATGGATGGATACCACCAGCTTCAAGAAATTATTTGGGAATTCCAGCTATTGCATCTGGAGATCCTTATCTTTCATTTTATGATAATTTTGAATTTCATGTTGAAACAGATTCAGGTTATAGGCTGGAATCAACACAAACGACATTTACTTCAGGAACGTGGTACCATATTTCGGCAGTATGGGATGGAACGGGGGCAGGTCTCCACAGAATTTATATATCTGGCTCATTAGATAAGAATGATTCTACACCCCCCACAGGGGATCATTCTATGTGGAATACATTTTCCATTGGAGGAGAAGATGATGATGGTAACGGTCCGGGAGGAACGGGAGGTGATAGAGAACTTAAAGCTACTCTAAGTGAGTTTCGTTTGTCTAAAGTAGTTAGATCAGCGGATTGGATAGCAACGGAATATAATAATCAGTATTATCCTAATTCTTTTTATTCAATTGGAAAAGAACTTACCGTATCAGGGAATCCACCTAATGCTCATTACTTCAAATACTATAAGGAAATAATAATAGATCATACAATGGTAAGCGGTCCCGATGATTATTTTAATTTCCCGCTTTTAATCTCTTGTTTTGATGAAGATTTGCATGATAAAGCTCAACTGGATGGGGATGATATTGCATTTTCAGACAGTTCGTCCTGGTTTGACCATGAGATTGAATTCTTTGATCAGGCTTATAATAGCACCCATGCTGAGTTGGTGGCTTGGGTTCGCATACCAAGACTTTCAACTTCTTTGAACACTATTCTCCGTATGCATTATGGTAATTCAACCATGAGCTCTCGGGAAAGCCCTGAAGATGTATGGGATAGTGATTATGAAAGTGTTTATCATTTAAATGATGATTTTTTAGATGCTACTTCTCACAATAGAGATGGATCAAACGCAGGCTCAGTTGATGCGAAGGGGAAGATGGGTGATGGTCAAGATTTTGAACATGATGATGGGAGTGATAATATAAATATAGGAACATGGAGTGTTTCGGGAAGTGAGATCACAATTCAAGCATGGGTAAAATATGAATCTTTTGACTCAGACATAACAGGATATAGTGATGGCCGTGTTTTAGCAAAAAATTCAGGTACAAGTGATGTGAGAGACTATAATGTATGGATGCTTGGTACATACAATGATTCAGTAGACGAAAATGGACCATATTATTTAAGAGGGTTTATGAAAACAGGAACAGATGATGCTACAGGTACTAGTAGAGCGGAAGCTATGTCCGGGAATCTCGAAATTGAAGAGTGGTATCTAATGACAATAAAATATGATGGATCTAATATCTACCTAGTTTTAGATGGTAATACTGTTCTTACCCAGAGCAAAACAGGACCATTGCGTGAAAATAATTGGACGATATTTATTGGAAATAGCCCTACAGGGCAAAGACCGATTGATGGCATCATTGATGAAGTTAGAATCTCATCAACAATTAGATCAGATAACTGGTTAAAAACAGAATATGCCAATCAATATGATCCGAATTCTTTTTATTCAATTGGAAAAGAATATACTGTTTCAGGTAATCCTCCTAATCAGGATTATTTCACATATTATAAAGAAATAAGAATAGCCCATTCAAAGGTAAGTGGTCCAGACGATCTTATTAACTTCCCTTTGCTGATTTCTACTTTCGATGGAGATTTACATGATAAAGTTCAGGAGAATGGTGATGATATCGCCTTTTCTTATAATGGTGCGTGGTTAGATCATGAATTAGAACTTTTTGATCAGACTTATAACAGCAGTCATGCTCAATTAATAGCTTGGGTTCGCATACCAAGGTTATCTACATCTTTAGATACAATAATTCGTATATACTATGGTAATTCTACAATGACAAATCGAGAGAATAAACATGGGGTATGGAATTCTGATTATAAAGGAGTCTATCATTTATCTGAAGATCCAACTGGAACTACTTATGATTCCACATCTAATGATAAAGATGGAACGCCCAATGGTATGGAATCTGGAGATCAAAAAACTGGTCAAATCGACGGAAGTTTGCATTTTGATGGAACAACAAGTGAATATGATGATATTCCTTATACTAATTTAGGAAGTTCATTAACCTATTCCTTTTGGTTTAAATTTTTGGGAGGAACTGGAGATAGCGATTCTGTATTGAGATTTATGGGAGGATTAATAACATTTAGTGATACTTGGAATTATATTCGATGGTATCCCGATGTATATTCTTCAAAAACAGAGATTTCATATAATTTTCCAGATACTAACTGGCATTATTTCACAGTTTTTCAATCTGGAACGGAATGTAGTATATATGTTGATAATGTAGTAAAAGCAAATGAAGTAAGTTGCTCTTCTATAAGAACAAATCATGATTATAGTGATTTTGGTAATGGATTTGATGGTTATCTTGATGAAGTCCGTATTTCTGATGTTGCGCGCTCAGCTGATTGGGTTCTAACAGAATATGATAATCAATACGATCCTACCTCTTTCTTCACCATAGGTCCAGAACAAAAATTCGAAACAACACCCCCTACTTATTCGAATTTGATAGAGAGCTCAGATCCTTTAGAATTGGGGAATACTGAAGTTATAACGATCAATGTTAGTGATCCTTCAGGTATCAGTAAAGTGGAAATCGAATTCATGGGTTCTAACCATTCCATGACCAATATTGGTGGAGATACATGGCAATATGATACGTGGACTCCCAGCAGTGTAGATAATTATACATATACGATATGGATGGAAGATAATTATAATAATTTGAATTCTACTATAGGAACCATCGAAGTGATTGATACCACCTCACCAACTTATTCAGATCTCATTGAAAGTGCGGATCCTTTACAACTAGGACAAAACGAAACAATTACTATTAAGGTTTATGACTCTCCCGGCTCAGGGGTGAATCAAACTCTTTTAGAATATGATTTTTCGAATCATACGATGGCTTTTGCAGGTGGAAACACGTGGAGTTGGGATAAATGGAAACCTGTATCCTTAGGGCTCCATGATTATAAAATTTATATGCAAGATATGGAAAATAACTGGAATATGACCAGTGGAACAATAATGGTTGTATCTACGACTGCACCTGTAATAGAAAATCTTACCGAGAGTGAGAATCCCTTGGAATTAGGAAATAATATAACAATTATGGTTGACATATTTGATAATGAGTCATATGTAGATGTTGTTTTCATTGAGTTAGAGGGAGTTAATCATACAATGACTAATACTACCATTGGAAATACCTATGAGTTTAATTGGACTAGATCCTATGTTGGCATTGTGTATTACACCATTTATGCAAATGACTCGAATAATAACTGGAATTCATATTCTAGTAGTTTTGACATTGTAGATACAACTCCTCCTTCTTTTTCTGGTATTACTAAGAGTGAAGATCCCTTAGAATTCGGAGATACAGTAATAATATCAGTAAATTCTACCGATTTAGCAGACATCAACCAAGTTAAAATCGAGTTCATGGGTTCTAACCATTCTATGACCAATATTAGTGGTTATACATGGCAATATGACTCATGGATTCCCACCAATGTTGGTAACCTTACATATACGATATGGGCAGAAGATAAAAATAATAATTGGGGTTTCATTAGTGATTCAATTTTAGTTCAAGACACTACACCCCCAGTTTATTCAGATTTGGTCGAGAGCTCTAGCACTGTCGAATTAGGAGATTTACTAATTATCTCGATTAATAGTACCGATTTAGCTGAGATCAAAGATGTTTCAATTGAATTTGAAAACTCCAACCATACGATGACAAACATAGGTGGTGATATATGGCAGTATTCTTGGATGTCAAGTTCAATTGGTAATTATTCATATTCAATTTATATAACAGATTATAATGATAATTTGAATTCTGTTACTAGTTCAATAGTATTTCAGGATACTATCATCCCCGTCTACTCAAACATATTTGAAAGTGCAGATCCTTTAGAGTTAGGGGATAATCAGATCATTAGAATAGATATCTATGACTTCGCTGGTATTAACCAATCATTAATTGAATTCGAAGGAGTGAATCATTCTATGACAAATATTTATGGAGAAACGTGGCAACTTGATTCATGGACACCAGATAACTGGATTGTTTACCAGTATAGGATCCATATGGAAGATAACAGCGGTAATTGGAATGATCTGACAGGATATATTACGGTCCAAGATACAACTCCCCCTCCTTCACCAGTATTGACTTATAGCCCAAGCGGAGATGTTAAAGGTAAACTCGTTTTTGATTGGTTAGACGGTTCTGATCCTTCAGGAATTTCTTATTATATCTTAATTATTGATAACGAGACGGACCCATATGCAACTCCAGGATATGTACACATCTTTAACATTACAAATGTAGGATCAAATAGTAGTTACCTTGAATTACCTGTAATTCTGTCTGTTGGAAATTATTATTTCTTCTTGGCTCAAATTGATGGAGTAGGGCAACAAGGTAGTTTTACAATGGGAACTTTCACAGTTATTTCGACTCCTGGAAATAATAATTTAATGATAATAGTAATAATCGCTCTCGTGAGTGTAATTGGCTCTGTAGCAGCCATAGTCATAGTGAGAAAGAAGTTAAAAAAGAACATAACTCCACCACGTAAAAAAATATCCCTTAAAATCATTTCTTCACATATTAATAAACTTTCAAGTTCAGAATTTGCATTACAAGCAGAAGAATTTCAAGCTATAACATCAGAGGGAATAACTAGTAGACAATTAACTAATGAGAGAGAATTAGAAAATCGAATTAACGAAATTAGAGCTATGGGTGAAGAATTATTTGCTGATGGGGCATATTTGGAAGCTCAAGAACAGTTTAAGCTCGGAAGGGATCTTCTTTTGAATTTAGGGAGAGAAGAGGAGGCAAATTTATTTTCAGAGTTAATCTTTGGAATTGAGGGATTAATAGAAGAACGTGAAAAAAGATTAGAAGTTTTAGAAGAAACAAGAGTAGAGGGGGATTCTGAGCAGATTTTTGATTTGTATCAGGATATTATTGATATATCTAAACAATTAAGAGATCCAGATGGTGTAAGTTATTATCAGTCAGAATTAATTCAATACTTTCAAATTAATAAATTGGGTGTAGTAGATTTGGAAACATATAGATTTAATTTGAACCAAAAAGCAGAATCATCATTTAATAATAATGTTTTTAAAATTGCCGCTCAACTCTATGAAAAATGCGAGAAAATTTCTCAATTATTAGTTCAGCTGGGAAGAGATGAAGAAATACCCAAAATCGAAGACTTTAGATATAAAAGAAATGAATGTCTAAAGAGGATTTCTTAACCAATAATAACAAAAAAATATATCTATTAATTTTAGTGGAAACCTAAAAACAGATAAAATTTAGTAAGATAGGATCGGTTATCATTCATCTTGTTTAAGCTTTTACCTAATTTAGAAATTTATAAGAATAAATTCTTTAGGAATTACGTATAATTTTCCAGATAATTTAAATAAATTTATATAACCGTTTTCTCTTTATTTTTAAAGATAAGAGTATATCATACCGATTTGTCAAGGACTTTGATAAAGTATACTTAAGAAATTTAGGTTCTGTCAATTTGAAATAAATGGGCTGAAAGAACAACGATAGGAAGAAAATTCTTAAATAAGAAAAAGAAATGTCATTTAATTTTCTTTATCCTCATCTTCAACATAACTTCAATTATTTTCCTCCCAAATAGTGTTGTTAATAATGCAAAATCTGAGTTTTTAACGAATGATTCAAATTCCTTAATTCAGATGTCTTCAAATGGTCCTCCTAATAAGCAATTTTTTATTTATTATAAAGCGATTACAATTGATCATAACTTGGTTTCTGGATCAGGGAACCATACAAATTTTCCTGTTTTAATTTCTATTTTTGATTCAGACTTGCATGATAATGTTCAATCAAATGGGAATGATATTGCATTTGCTAATGAATCTGCTTGGTTAGATCATGAAATTGAACTTTTTGATCAAACTTATAATAGTACTCACGCTCAATTGATTGCTTGGGTTCGTATTCCAAGCCTTTCAACATCGGTGGATACAATCATTCGCATGTATTATGGCAATTCTACTATAACAAACCAAGAAAATCCAGCAGGAGTATGGAATGGGAATTATAAAGGAGTGTGGCATCTTCCAGAAGATCCTTCTGGAGCAGCTCCTCAAATTAAAGACAGCACATCAAATTACAATCATGGAACAGTTTCCAATTTAGATACTGATGATCAGGAAAACGGACAGATCGATGGAAGTATTGATTTTGATGATAATCAAGATCATATTGATTGCGGAAACGATAGTTCTCTAAATATGGGGTCAGGTGAATTTTCATTATCTATGTGGTTTAATTACGATGGAGTAGACTGGGGTGCTATTGCTGGAAAGGGAGCAATCCTTCAGGGTAAAAGGTATTATCTTTCATTTAACACTCCCGCGGGGCAGATAAGGGCCGAAATTGATGATGATAATGTAGCAGGAAGAGACATCGTTTCGGCTGAAAATTATGGTGATGACTTATGGCATCATCTTGTCATGGTAAGAGATGAGGATTACCTGCGATTATATATTGATGGGATAGAAGATGGGACAAGGTCAGTCACAGGTTATGGTAATATTGATAGTGTACATCCATTCTACATGAATGCGATATGTGGTGATAATAGTGGACAAATTACTAGTTGGTCTTCTGTTAAACTTGATGAAGTTCGTGTTTCTAGCCTCGCTCACTCAGCAGATTGGATTGCTACTGAATTTGATAATCAAAATGATCCGAATTCTTTCTATTCAATTGGAGAAGAATATCTCGCCAACCCACTCAATGATCATTATTTCACGTATTATAAAGAAATAATAATACATCATTCAATGGTGAGCGGGTTCGATGATCTTCTTAACTTTCCAATTTTAATATCTTGTTTTGATAAAGATTTACACGATAATGTTCAACAATCAAATGGGAATGATATAGCGTTTTCTGATGGTATAACTTGGTTAGACCATGAAATAGAACACTTTAACCAAGGTTATAACACAACTCATGCTGAATTAATTACTTGGGTTCGTATTCCAAGCCTTTCAAACTCGGTGGATACGATTATTTATATGTATTATGGTAATTCTACTATGGATTCTAGAGAAAATTCAGAAAATGTATGGGATAATTCTTATAAAGGGATATGGCATCTTAAAGAAAATCCTACAGCTCCCGCACCTCAATTTTTAGATAGCACATCATATAACAACGATGGAACAGCTTTTAATTTGTTTTCATCAAACAGAACCTCTGGTAAAATCGATGGTGGTTTAATATTTAACGATGAAAACGAAGCCTGTGTAAATATTTCGGATGCTAATAGCCTTGATTTAAGTACCGATATGACTATTTCAGCTTGGGTAAAGACAAATGATGCTCAGAGTGATGTAGATGTTGTAATAACAAAGTGGTCACCAACTCCACCCAATCAGAACTATTGGCTTGGTAAGCTTAATAGTAATGATTTCGCATTCTATGTTGATTCAACTCAAAATGTTATAACAAATTTAAATTTGATTAATGATAATAGTTGGCATTATGTCGTTGGGGTAGCAGATTCACTTAATTCCTTATTAAGAATCTATGTTGACGGGATAGAAAGAAATACTGCGGTATATAGCGGTAGTTCACAAACAGGGAATCATTATCTCAACATTGGAAAAAGTTCTGGAATTATAGAACAAGAATGGAACGGAAAGATTGATGAAGTTCGTGTTATAAATACAGTTCGCTCTGCTGATTGGCTTGCTACAGAATATAATAACCAATATGATACAATTAATTTCTATTCAATTGGAAAAGAATATACCGTATCAGGCAATCCACCTAATCAGTACGATTTCATAGGTTATAAAGAAATAATAATAGACAATTTAATGGTAAGTGGTTCTAATGATCTTCTTAATTTTCCTTTCTTGGTTTCTATTTTCGATGAAGATTTACATGAAACGGCTCAGGAGGATGGTGATGATATTGCATTTGCTTATAGTGGTGCTTGGTTAGATCATGAAATAGAACTTTTTAATCAGACTTATAACAGCAGTCATGCTCAGCTGATTACTTGGGTATCTATCCCGAGACTTTCAGCATCATTGGACACAGTTATTCGTATGTACTATGGCAATTCCACCATGAGTTCACGAGAAAACCCGAATGAGGTATGGACTAATAACTATAAAGGTGTATGGCATCTCTCGGAATCTACAGGTAGTGCTTTGGATTCCACTTCTCACGGCACATCAGGGTCAGTTTCAGGGACCGTTACTAGAGACCCAAAAGGAAAAATCGATAGTGCATATAATTTTGGAAATAACGGGCAGATTAACTTTGGTAATCCTCCGGATGGGCATCTGGATATGGGTACAGGAAGCTTTACTATTAGTTTTTGGTTAAATATAGATGACAGTACAGGAAATTATCAATTACCTTTATATAAAGGCGCAACGACTGACAGTGAAACAGGATATGATTTTGAAACAAGTATGACGGCAGAATCACTTAACTTTCGTATTACTGATGGTACAGGAGTCGTATCAACACCAGGTTTAGATATTGAATTCGACAGTTGGATGTATGTCGTGGGAGTTGTTGATAGAACATCAAATTTTATCAAGCTTTTTCAAAATGGGTTATTAGTGGGTTCTGGAACAAGTATTACGGGTGTTGGAAATATAGATAACGATTTACCCCTTGTAGCACCTTCTGCAACCTATGATCTAGATGGTTTTTTAGATGAAATTCGAATTAGCAAAACTGCGCATTCAGCAGATTGGATTGCTACTGAATACAACAATCAATACGATCCTCAATCTTTTCTAACCATTAGTTTAGAATATAAATTCGATGATATGCCCCCTACTTATTCAAATCTAATAGAAGGTTCAAATCCTTTAGAATTGGGAGAAACAGAAGTTATAACGATCAATGTTTCCGATCCTTCGGGGATTAATAGTGTGAAAATCGATTTTATGGGCTCTAACCATTCCATGGCCAACATTGGTGGAGATACTTGGCAATATGATTCTTGGACTCCCAGCAGTGTAGGTAATTATTCATATACGATTTGGATGGAGGATAATTATAATAACTGGAATTCTACTATGGGCGTCATCGAAGTGATAGATACCACCCCCCCAACCTATTCAGATCTTATTGAAAGTGCGGATCCTTTACAGTTAGGACAAAATGAAACAATTACTATTAAGGTTTACGACTCCCCCGGCTCAGGCGTGAATCAAACCATTTTAGAATATGATTCCTCAAATCATACAATGTCTTTTATTGGTGGGAACACGTGGAGTTGGAATAAGTGGAAGCCATCATCCTCAGGAAGTCATTCCTATAAAATTTTTATGCAAGATATGGAAAATAACTGGAACATGACCAGTGGAAATATAACTGTTGTATCTACGACTGCTCCTGTAATAGAAAATCTTACTGAAAGCGAGACTCCATTGGAATTAGGAAATAATATTATAATTATGGTTGATGTATTTGATAATGAGACTTTTGTGGAGGCTGTCTTAATTGAGTTAGATGGAACCAATCACACAATGACTAACACTACTATTGGAAATACCTATGAATTTAATTGGACCAGATCCTATGTTGGCATTGTTTATTACACCATTTATGCAAACGACACAGATAATAACTGGAATTCGTTATCAAGTAGTTTCGACATTGTAGACACGACTCCACCTGCTTTTTCTGGCATTGCTAAAAGTGAAGATCCCTTAGAACTTGGAAATACAGTTATAATATCGGTAAATTCTACTGATTTAGCAGATATTTACCAAGTTAGAATCGAATACATGGGCTCTAATCATTCCATGACCAATATTAGTGTTCATACATGGCAATTTGACTCTTGGATTCCTGATAGTGTTGGTAACCATACGTTTACAATATGGGCTGAAGATAATAATAATAACTGGGGTTTTATTAGTGATTCAGTTTTAGTTCGAGATACAACAGCCCCAATTTATTCAGACTTGACTGAAAGCGCGGATCCTGTCGAATTAGGAGATCTTTTAGTTATTTCAATCAATAGCACGGATTTAGCTAACATCAAAGATGTTTTAATAGAATGTGAAAACTCTAACCATACCATGGCAAATACCGGTGGGGATATATGGGAGTATACTTCATGGATGCCAACTTCAATAGGTAATTATACTTACAAAATTTACATTATAGATAATAATGATAATATGAATTATGTTAGTAGCTCAATATTATTTCAAGATACTATCATCCCTGTCTATTCTAATTTGTTTGAAAGTGTTGATCCTTTAGAATTAGGCGATAATCCAACAATTAGAATAGACATTAATGACTTCGCTGGCATTTACCAAGCCCTGATAGAATTCGAAGGAGTGAACCATTCTATGACAAACATTTATGGAAATACATGGCATTATGATTCCTGGACACCAAATAACTGGATTACTTATCAGTATATCATCTATATGGAAGATAATAGCGATAATTGGAATTTTGTAATAGCAAATATTACGGTTCAAGATACCACTTCCCCTTCACTGCCTGTATTTGCCAACAGTCCAAGCGGAGACGTAAGCGGGACTCTCGTGTTTGATTGGGAAGATGGTAACGATCCTTCAGGTATTTTGTATTATATCCTAATTATTGATAATGAAACCGATCCATATGCAACTCCCGGATACGTACACATCTTTAACACTACAAATGTCGGATCTAATAGTAGCTATTATGAATTATCTGAAGTTCTCCCGCTTGGGAGATATTACTACTTCTTGGCTCAAATAGATGGAGTGGGGCATCAAAGTAGTTTTACTATGGGAACTTTCACAGTAGTTTCAATTGACAATGGCACTCCAGGAAATAACAATTTAATGATAATCGTGATAATCGCCCTAGTGAGTGTAATTGGCTCTGTAGCAGCAATAGTCATCGTGAGAAAAAAGCTGAAAAAGGACATAACTCCACCACGTAAAAAAATATCCCTCAAAATTATCTCTTCCCATATGAATAAACTTTCAAGTTCAGAATTTGCATTCCAAGCAGAAGAATTTCAAGCTATAACATCTGAGGGAATAGCTAGTAAGCAATTAACTGATGAGAGAGAATTAGAAAATCGAATTAACGAAATTAGAACTATGGGTGAAGAATTATTCGCCGATGGGGCATATTTAGAAGCTCAAGAGCAGTTTAAGCTCGGAAGAGATCTTCTTTTGAATTTAGGGAGAGTGGAAGAGGCAAATTTATTTTCAGAATTGATCTTTGGAATTGAAGGTATAATAGCAGAACGTGAAAAGAGATTAGAAATTTTAGAAGAAACAAGAATTAAGGGGGATTCTGAGCAGATTTTTGATCTGTATCAGGATATTATAGATATATCAAAAAAATTAAGAGATCCAGACGGTGTAAGTTTTTATCAGTCAGAATTAATTCAATACTTTCAAATTAATAAATTGGGAGTAGTAGATTTGGAAACATATAGATTTAATTTGAACCAAAAAGCAGAATCATCATTCAATAGTAATATTTTTGAAATAGCCGCTCAACTCTATGAAAAATGCGAGAAAATTTCTCAATTATTAGTTCAACTGGGAAGAGATGAAGAAGTAGCTAAAATTGAGGAATTTCGGCTTAAAAAGAATGAGTCCCTAAAGAGAGTTTCTTAATATACAACTTAAACATAATACGACCTAAATTTAGGACACGTTAAACCATTTAGTAATTACAAAGACTAGGTAAAACTCTTGATAATAAAAATTTATATACCTGCTTTCTCTCTATTTTTAAAGATAAGAATATAATATACAAATTTGTTCAAACCCCTGATCAAATCTGCTATCCAATTTTCATATTTATTAATTTGAATTAAAAAAGGTATAAGAACAAAGATGCGAAAAAGACATAGTAAATCAAGAGCCAAATGTTATCTCATTTTCTTAATCCTCACAATTAACATCTGTTCAATTCTTCTTTTTTCCAACATCAGTATTAATAAGATAAATACTAAGAATTTAATGAATGATACAAGATCTTTGATTCATACTTCTTCAAGTTTACCTCTTAATAAACACTTTTTCAAATATTATAAAACAATAACTATTGACCATAACCAAGTTAAGGGAACGGGAGTTCATAAGAATTTCCCCGTGTTAATTTCGATTTTTGATTCAGATCTACATGATGATGTTCAATCAAACGGGAATGATATAGCATTTACTAATGATACTGCTTGGTTAGATCATGAGATAGAACTCTTTGATCAAACTTATAATAGCACCCATGCTAAATTGGTGGTATGGGTTCGAATCCCAACATTATCAGTTTCTATTAATACAATTATTAGAATGTATTATAGTAATTCGACAATGGATTCGAGACAAAATCCTGAAGGTGTGTGGGATGGCAATTATTGTGCGGTTTACCATATGAATCAAAATCCAAGCTCGAGCTCCGTTCTGGATAGCACAGCTAATAGTTATGACTTAACTGCTGGTCCAGGATTTAATTCTGGAGATCTTATGGATGGGGTTATCGGTAAAGCGATAAAGTTCGATTCGACAGATTATCCCAGTTCGGAATATCTTGAAATGACTTCAGGTTTTTCTAATCCGACAAGCGCCCTCTCTCTTGAAATGTGGTTTAGACCTCAATTATATTCTGTTTTTCAAAGATATTTTACTGCAACTGGTGCCAGGCCTGATATACGTTTGGAATGGGATAACAGGATTATGGGTCGGGTTAATAATCATCTTGGAGATACTACTGAGATAGCTTTATCCTTCGATGAATGGAAGGATCAATTTTACCATTTAGTTATAACGTGGGAAGGTGGATCAGTTGGGCGTAAAAGAGCTTATCTTAACGGAACATTAAGTGTAGATGAATTTGATGTCGAAGCCTTAGGGAATTCTTCTTTATGGACAGGTTATACAATCGGTACTGACTTAGATTACACTGATGTTGTTAACGCATTAATTGAGGAATTTAGAATCACTTCAAGTGTTCGTACACCCGGTTGGTTTGAAACAGAATATAATAATCAATATGATCCACGTTCTTTTTATTCTATTGGAAAAGAAAAGAAAGTAGTAGTTTATCCACTTAATGCTCACTATTTCAGATATTATAAAAAATTAAGAATTAACCATTCAATGGTAAGTGGTCTGAATGATCTTCATAATTTCACTCTTTTAATTTCTATTATGGACGAAGATTTACATGATGATGTTCAATCAAATGGGAATGATATTGCATTTTCTCACGGTTTATCTTGGTTAGATCATGAGATAGAGTTATTTAATCAAACATATAATGAAACTCATGCTAAATTAATAGCGTGGATCCGAATTCCATCCTTATCACCATCTATTGATACTAATATCACTATGTATTTTGGAAACAGTACTATTGGCCCTCAACAAAATCCCAATGGAGTTTGGATAACTGATTATAAAGCTGTCTGGCATTTAACTGAAGAACAATCAGGAGTGGGGAGTAATAATTTATATGAAGACTCTACTTTAAATTCCAATCATGGAGACGATTATATATTAGCGACAGGTAAAGAAGGGCAAATAGATGGAGGGCAGGAATTTAATGGGGAGGATGATTATATAGATGTGTCAGACATTGGATCATTTACAAATCTTACAATATCCGCTTGGATTAAGCCAAAAGGTTGGGGTCAAGGAGATGAGGATTATATTCACCAAATAATAGGAGATGAAGATTTAAATAATGCAAAGGCCACATTCTCATTTAGAATAGGATCCCAAGGTTTGGAGTCTTATAAACAAAGATTAGGGTTAGGAATTAATATTAGTTCTACTTGGTCGGACTTTGAATCTCAATCCAATCTATCTCTGAACACTTGGCAATATGTCGCTATCACATTTGATGGAAATGATATTAAATTTTATATTGATGGAAATAATGATAAAACTCAATCAAATTCTGGCAGTATCAGTAATGTTGGGAATGAGTGGGTTATTGGATATATAAAACAGCCCTATTTTCGAGATTTCGATGGCTTTATTGACGAACTTCGCATTGCAAATACTCCATTTACAGCAGATTGGATTGCTACTGAATATAATAACCAATATGATCCTAAATCATTCTTCAGTATAGATCCAAAAGAAAAGTTAGATACTAAAGCCCCAACTTATTCCAATTTAATAGAAAGTTCAAATCCATTAGAATTAGGAGAGACTGAGGTTCTATCAATAGATGTCTCTGATCCTTCAGGTATGGATCAATTTCCTTCGGGTATAAATCAGGTGGAAATCGAATTTGAAGGATCCAATCATTCCATGACTAATATAGGTGGAGATACATGGCAATATGATAGTTGGACACCCATTAGTGTAGGCAATTATTTATATACAATATGGATGGAAGATAATAGTAATAATTGGAATTCAACAATGGGAACTATCAACGTAACAGATACTACTCCACCAACCTATTCAGATCTGCTTGAGAGTGCGGATCCTTTACAATTAGGACAAAATGAAACAATTTCAATAAAAGTTTATGATTCACCAGGTTCAGGGGTGAATCAAGTTCTTTTAGAATATGATTCCTTAAATCATACTATGAGCTTTGTGAGTGGCAACACATGGAGTTGGAGTAAATGGAAGCCTACTCTAGGATCTCATCCTTATAAAATTTATCTGGAAGATATGGAAAATAATTGGAATATGACTAGTGGAACAATAAATGTTGTAGATTACACTGGTCCTATAATTGAAAATGTAACTAATAGTGAAGATGTTATAGAATTGGGAAATAACATCACTATTTCTGCTGATGCTATTGATAATCAAACCAGCATCTCAACAGTTTTAATTGAATTAGATAATACTAATCATACAATGAGTTATGTAGAGGGAAATACCTACGAATATACGTGGAGGAGAATTTCGGTTGGAACTGTTATCTATATAATTTATGTGAATGATACAGTAGGTAATTGGAATTCAGAAACTGGGAGTTTTGATATTGTTGATAGGACAGCCCCTATGATAGGAAATCTCACCGAAAGCGAGGATAATTTAGAACTTGGGGATATAGAGATAATCAGTATTGATTGTACTGATCTAGCAGGAATTAATGAAGTTAACCTCGAAATTGAAGGTTCAAACCATTCGATGATAAATATAGGAGGAAATAAATGGCAATATAATTGGACTCCTAGCAGTCTAGGTATCAATTTATATACGATATGGGCAGGAGATAATAATAATAATTTGGCTTTTATTAACGATTCGATTATAGTCCAAGATACAACTCTCCCTACGTATTCAAATTTGGTTGAAACTGCTGATCCTTTAGAATTGGGTGATAATCTGATCATTAGTATAGATATCTATGATGTTGCTGATATTAACCAAGTATTTATAGAAATCGAAGGAGTCAACTATTCTATGACAAACGATTATGGAAATACGTGGGAATATGATTTATGGACTCCGAATAACTGGATTTTTTATCAATATAGAATTCATATGGAGGATTTGAGCGGAAATTGGAATTCTGTAATAAGTAACATTACAGTCCAGGATACAACTCCCCCGCCATTACCAATACTGACTAATAGTCCTAGTGGAGATGTCAGTGGTATATTAGTGTTTGATTGGTCTGATGGAATTGATCCTTCCGGTATTTTATATTATATCTTAATAATTGATAATGAAACCAATCCATCAGCAACTCCGGGATATGTATACATATTTAATATTACAAATACCGGCCCTAATAGTAGTTATTGTGAATTACCTGAAATTCTGCCTCCTGGGAAATATTACTATTTCTTAACTCAAGTCGATGGAGTAGGACAACAAGGTGATTATACCCTAGGGTCTTTTACAGTGATTTCTGTCCCAGGTAATAATAGTTTTCTTATAATGGTGATGATACTCGCAATTGCAATTACTTCTTTAACAGCATTAGTCTTAGTGAGAAGAAAGTTGAAAAAGCATATAACCCCACCGCGTGAAAAGATACCCCTTAAAAGTATTATTTCGCATATGAGTAAACTTTCAAGCGTAGAACTCAAAGTAAAAGCAGATGATGTTCAAAATATAACTGATGAGAAAGATATAGAAATTCAAATTAACGAAATTAAATCTTTGGGAGAAGGGCTTTTTGCTGAAGGGGCATATTTGGAAGCCCAAAAGCAATTTAAGATCGGAAGAGATCTTCTTTTGAGTTTAGGGAGAGAAGAAGAATCACACCTATTTTCAGAATTGATTTCAGGAATTGAGGGATTAATAGAAGAACGTGAAAGGAGATTAGAAATTTTAGAGGAAATAAGATTTAAGGGGAATTCTGAACAATTTTTTGATTTATATCAAGAAATCATTGATATATCAAATAAATTAAGAGATCCAGATGCTGTGAGTTATTACCAGGCAGAATTGATTCAATACTTTCAAAACAATATTTCACTTTTAGAGGATTTAGAAATTTATAGGATGGAATTAAACCATAAGGCAGTACTATCCTTTAATAATAATATTTTTGAAATAGCTGCTCAACTCTATGAAAAATGCGAGAAAATTTCTCAGTTATTAGTTCAACTGGGAAGAGATGAAGATATACCTAAAATCGAAGAATTTAGACATAAAAAAAATGAGTGTCTAAAGAGAATATCTTAAAAAACAACTCGAAGGGAATAAAGAGCATTAAATTAAGATTCTGAAAAACTGAACTTTTTAAAATCACAACCCAAACTCATTAAAAACAGATTAAGTCTGGGAAATTCGAAGAGTTTTCTCTATAAATATAAATAAATTTATTAAAACCTTTTTTTATTATCTTTACGATTAAACATTTATGTAAAGATATGGAAATATTAATCTAGAAAGTCGCAAAGTTTATTTTCTTGTATAACGAAGTGATAACCATAAAAAACAAGGGATTTACATAAAAGATAATTTGAAGGGAATGAAATATGAAAAAAATTCCAGGAACATTATATCATTTAGGGCTTACAAGTGCTAAAGACGGCAACCTTAATTTAAATATTTGGTATAAAAATCAATTAGTTTTTGAAAAAAGTGGCATCCTAGAAGACCATATCATCAATGCTATTCAAATGTTTTTTGAAACAAAAAATTTGAGTATACCAAGTAATAGGTTAGGGTGGATTATAAAGGAAGAATTATCTGAACTGGCTCCGGCTGATGATATTACTTTTATAGAAGGCACCGTATCTGAGATTCTGGGAGAAATTCAAAGAAAACCGTCAGAAGAGATAAAAAAAATAGTCTTGATGGGGCTTTCTAATGCAGGAAAAACTTGTATTTATGAGCGTGTATTTGAAGGTAAAAAACCTTGGGAATTAATGCAATCGACCGCAACAAAGGGAATTGATTATAGAAAGTATGAAGTAGGAGCTATGTCAAAGCCAATGATATGGGATTTAGGGGGCCAACAACAGTATCTAGATGAATATCACGGACCTTTAAAAAAAAATATATTTCAAAAAGCTTCTGTTCTTTTATACGTAGTTGATGCTTCGGATGTTACCAGGTTTGATAATGCTCGAATTGAATTTGAATGGAGCGTAAATCAAATATTTTTGTTTAATCAAACAGCAAAATTGCACGTTTTTCTCCATAAAATTGATCTCGTTCACGATAAGGAAGCGTTAATTCCATACCTAAAAGATTTATTATCAAATAATATATCTTCTGAAGTAAATTTTCACAGTACCTCTGTTTTTGATGAATCATTATTTACAGCATGGAGTGGAATAATCAGAGATATTTCCCCTAAATCTACATTCATAAACTCAATTTTGAAGTTACTGAAGGATCAAAACGGTGTTAAAGAGGCGTTGTTAATTGAAAAGTCAAGCGGGCTTGCGTGTGGTTCCACAATAAATGGATCTGATGAGGACGTTGTAATTGGAATGATCTCATTATTAATTGTAACATGTGATAAAGTTGCTAAAAGTATGAGATTAGAAAATTTTCAGGAATTTAGGTTAAAAACTTCATCGAATTATTTACTCTTAACTGATGTTACTGAAGATTTAATGTTAGTAATTATTTTAGACTCATCCGCTTTTATTCAAGGTACTTTAAAACAAGTGGAAGAGGTAGGAAAGGAAGTTGCAGTACAAATTAGAGAATTATGGGTTGAATAGGAGGGAGAATTAAAAAATGCCACGAGGTCTGTTTTTATTAATACATGATGAGATTCGAGGACCTGAAATCAAATGTTCATATTATAAAAATCCTGTAAATTTAAACAATGAATTCATTTCAAAATTGTATATGTCTCATGCGGGATTTGACTCCTCTTCTCATATAGAGATAAAATTCGAAAATTATCGATGCATTTCATGTTTCACAGGTAATCTAGATCGCAGAACTCAAAAAGAAGGGATTTTAGGTATTATATTTGAAGAGAACGAGGAATTTGGTAATTTAGACTTATTTTTACAACGCAATTTATATTATGCAATAGATAACCCGAGTAATGAAACAATGGAGGATATATTTTCAAATAAACTTCTCAATTATCTTGAACTAAACGAACTTTTTGAGAAGGTTGAAATTGAGGGAGTTCCAGAACTTTACCTAATAAATGGAAACAGCGAATATAAATATAATTTATTGAAGCTTGGTGAGTCTAGTCTTTCAATTCCAGAGATAGAGGATCTTTATCAGAAAATCATGAATAACCAAATATTTTCGCAATATCACTATGGAAAGTTAAATTTAGGAGGAGGAAATAATACTTTTTTAATTTTAAAGAGTGATGAACCCACTAAAACTATTAATATATTACTTACAACAATAAAATCATATCTAGAAAAGTATTATTATTACTCATTAGAAATTTTAAGCTTATTAGTCCTCCCATCAGTTATAAAAATAGTCCCAGTAACAATCGAATTGTCAAAAAAATATACTGATAAGACGAAAACGCTCCTTCAAACCCTGCAAAAATCAAAAAATTATACTGAAGAATTTGGTACTCTAATTTCACATTTAATCGAAGGAAATATCTATATTGCCCCCGCTTTATGATTTTGAGGTAATATTTTTAATTTTTTTCTTAATATTGCTAAATAGCATACTTCCCATTCCAAAATTTGTTTTTCTTGATAATATTAGAACTAAAATAAATTCTGTATTTTGAATTGTAGTATATTCTGAATAAATTTTTTGATGATTTTTCATTTCGAGAAACATTTTATCTATATCCTGCAATTGTTTCTCATTTCTAACCTCAAATTCTCGGATTATATTGAACAATAAATCAGGGGGGATTGACGCATATATAACCTTTCCTTTCTTGGTAAAAACGGCAGTACCTAATATTTCTCTATCATCTACACTTTTTCTTAGTAGAGTAATTATTTCTTGAAAGAATGGTAAGGGAGCAAATTCTGTAAGGTTTTCCGAATTTTCTAGAATTCTACTCTCATAATATTCCAAATGAGGAAAGTCGAAGTCAACTACCTGATATCGTTTAACAGTAAGGAATTTATCAAAAAATACTTGAAATTTGTGTTTACATACCATTCCTTTTGGAATACTTAGTGTTGTTATTTGGTAACCCTTATTTATAATTTTTAGTGGAATTTTCAAGTTTTTTTGAGTTTCACACTCAGGGCAAATTATTTGTATAAATTTAAATTTTCCTGCTTCAGAGATCCCATCTTCTTTTGTTTTCACTTTCCCATTTATAACGGATTCTAGCTTTGAATTCGGGCTCTCATCGACGACCTGAATTAAGGATGAGTTAATTAGTTGTCCTTTTTTAACTTTCTCCAGCTTTTGTTTAAGCTGGACATTTTCTAATCTTGACCTACTTAATCTATTTTTCAAATCTCGATTAGTTACTTCTAGATCTCTTAATTGAATCTTTAATACGGATGGGTCTGTCGTATCCGATTGTTTTGAATAAGAATCTTCCAACTCCATAATGAGTTCTTCGAGATTTTCAATCTTTTCGATGTATTCACGTATTTTTTTATCTTGTAACTTAACTTTGGTCTCTAGTTCTATTACTTTGGTTTTAAGATCATTTTCGGGCATAATTACTTTTTAATTTTGAAAATGTTACTATTTATCTTAGAATTTCTCTATTTATCTATTTTGATTGAATACATGTTTTCATTCTAATTTATATTTTTATATTGAAGAAATGGTATAATTAATCAGTACTGTTGAAAAAATAGATTTATTAGCCAAAATTATCACTATATTTATAGCTGGTTAAGCCCAGTTTTAACTTTAATTCAAGGTATGAGTGTATTCATTAAGTAAAGGTGTTCTAAGTGGAGAAAAGAGGGTTATTTTTGTTTATAATAGTCATCGTCTTACAATTTTCCCTATTCGGTCTATTACTTTTCTCTGAAAATGAAATCACTAGTAATAATAAACAAGATACTTACCCTACAAATGAAACTATTCCCCATTTAGCAACTGATGAACCAAATGGGAGATTATTACAGATCCATCAATATGCAAATATTACTAGTTCTACGTATTCTAACATAAGATCAGGAGAGAATGTCAGCTATACCCTTACTCAAGGGTGGGTCTCCAAAAATACAACCGTTAATTATGAGGGAGTATCTAAAAAGGAGCAGATAGTTGTAAACAGTGATTTGGATTCTGATGATAGTGGTTGGGTCTATAAAACTAATACGGGTGACTTGACCAATTCGTGGGATGGAACTGGTGGACATCCCAATGGGTATATATCAATTCAGAGCAGTGGTAATAATGCTAGATTAAAGGGGGAATATGCATATTTCGAGCAAAATATTACTCTCCAGAGTGAAGCGCTTCGAAGTGATACAGCTACTTTTTCTTTCGATTATCGTAAGGAATGGTCAAACACCTTCAATACTAGTTTATTTATGTCAATAATCATAGGGGATACAGAAATAAATCAATCTGTGTATGCATCAAGCCTACCATTAACCACGTGGTTTAGTACGATTATGAATTATAATCCAGTATCGTATGGTCAAGTCCTACCAGGAGTAATAACAATTAGAGTAGGCTTTATTATGAATGAAGATGCAAGTAAAAATTGGTGTAAGTTTAATTTTGATAACTTTAAATTTGAATTATGGACTGAACTCAATGAAACAGGATTAATAAAAACTTATGACAATGAATTTGCTCAAAACTATACATATTATAATAAATTAGAAACTATTGGTAGTGGCTATTCTTACATAGAAACTGATAGAGTCCGTAATCCTACCGGAGATGTCGATTTCACAATTTATAGTAATATTTCAGATTTCCTTGATTTCATAGTTGATACAATTACCCTCACCTCATATGCAATGAAGGTAATAAATTCCACGGCGTCAGGTAAAATAGGGAGTTTATACACATTAGGGTCGAATATTAGTTGGCAAGTAGAGTTTTCAATATCTTCAATTCCTGGTGGTTATAGTTCCTGGGTAGAATTTGATAAACCAAGTGACTGGTCATTTACCCAAATTTTAGATGGTTTTGAAGCAAATGTGACTGGGAGTTGCTTGGGAAGATATTTTGGATCCCAAAGGTTGACAATACCTTATTGGATATTTGGATCGGGAATTTGGAAACTTGAAGCTATCAGTAAGAATTATATTTCTAATGGAAATCTTCAGGTTTGGAACGGAAGCTCATTTAGAAGTACAGAAAAACTCAAATTTAATGACATATTCCAAATAGAGGTATCTTTAAATAATTCTGTTTCTCTTCCAAACACAAGATTAAACGTTACCATTTTTTATCCAAATAGTAGTATTGCGTGGCAAGATAGTAGGGAACCTAGCTCTTATAATGAGATATTTGGGAATTTTACAATTGGTCCTGGCATGGTAGTTGGACAATACACAGCTACAATACAGTGGGTAAATAATCAATCTTACTTAGATATAGATAAAGTAGGTTATAAAGAATTAGAATTTATCGTCTGGCATCATTCTAACCTAACTGCGGAAACTTCATTTTTTGAGATAATTACAGGCGATCCTCTCTTAGTGAAAGTGAGGTTAACTGATGCTGATATTAATTCCCCTATTGCGTTCGCAGAAGTTATGTATAATTCCACTTTTGGGCAATCTGGTACAATGCTCTATCAAGGTTCTGGCATCTATTTGGCTGATATTGATACGAGCTCTTTAGGTTTAGGTGACTACTATATTTCGGTAAATTCTATTACAGATTTTTACGAGAATCAATCAGTTAATAATTTAATTCATATAAAAGTTATTTCTCAAGCTTTACAGTTGGAAGTTCCTCATAATGTGATAGAAGCAATGGCAAATAGCTTCGCAACCTGTCAAATAAATGTCACCGGAGCAATTTCTGGGGCTATGATTTGGCCCGCGAATATTAGTACGGATTGGCAAAGATCATGGGATACAATTAATCATAATAACGGATCATATACCCTTAACTTTTCTACAGCCGACTTACCGATTGAAGGGATAATTGATACGTTTACTATCGCTATTTATGCCAATAAAACAAACTATGGGGCTACTATCGGTTATATCACCATGAGTATCACCCCAATATCAACAATAATTAATGTAAATTCATCCGTTGTTAATCCATCAGTTAATACAGCTATTGATATTAAGGTTAATTTTACAGAAGAAGAGTCAGGACAACTAGTCGCAGGGGCTAATTTAACGGTAATATGGCCAAGTGTATTTAATGTGACACCCGATGGTAATGGATTTATTTTACGATTGGATACAGTAAATCTTTCAATAGACACATATACAGCAGTATTACAACTGGAAAAAGAAGGTTTTGAGGCAGCTTTCAAAACTATTACCGTAAACGTAGTTCATATCGAAATGAAGGTTAGTCCAATCGATTTCCAAGATTCATTAGATGTTTTTATTGGAGAAACAATAACTATAAGGATAAATTTAACAGAAGCCGACACTGATAATTATATTGACAATGCTTCAGTATGGTTTTCTTGGATTTTTGGAAATGGGTATTTCAGTTATATGTCTGATGGAATTTATGAATTAGATTTAGAAATTCCTAGTAGGGTAGGAAGCCGCACTATGGAATTAATAATTACAAAAGAGGGATCACTTTATAAATCAACGGACTTCTCATTTGTAATTAGTATTACAGATCCCCTCCCATCAACCAGTTCCGGTCTACCATGGTACATTCTTTTAGCGTTAATTGGTGTTATTGCAGTGTTGGGTTTAATTAGTTTAAGGAGTTATGTAATTATTCCTGCAAAGAGGAGAAAAAGGGCGACTCTACTAGCAGCAACTCAAAGATATAAGGATATAATGAATATAGAAGCCATTGTGGTCTCTGGAAAAGAATCCGGAATTAATATCTATTCAAAAAGCTATTACGTTTTTAAGAGTTATCAGAATGAATTATTATCTGGTTTCATTCAAGCAATAACATTAATTAGCAGGGAAATAATTGGAAGAGAGAAAATAGAGCAAGTAACGATTAAATCAGATCCTCTAAAAAGTAAGGAGAAAATAATCGAACTTGATTTTAAACATTTTAATTTCTTTATTAGCGATTATAAAGAATTAAGAATAGTCTTTATCTTAAAAGAAAAGGCTTCTGAGAGATTTAAGGAAAAAACAGCAGAATTCCTCTCAAAAATAAATTCACAAGTTTCACATAAAATAGAAAAATGGGATGGAGATTTAGAAATATTCAATAAAATTCTACCCCCTCTTATTCAAGATCACTTCCAACTGTATTACAGAGAGGAGTATAGAATTAACCCTACAATAGACCCGAATCTAATCTCTAAAGAAACGGCTTTAAGTAAAATGGAAAAACGGGTTCTTAATGTGATCTTCTCTATGACACGTGAGCAGAAAAACTTTTATTTACAGGATACAACTGAAACAGTTCACGAAAAAGATCAAGACAAGATAATAGAAGCCCTAGAAATGCTAATTAAGAAACAAATAGTCATTTCTTCTACAACAGGAGTTAAAACTAGTTTAAAATAGATTCCGTGTAGAGATAAGAGAATAATCTATATGAAGACTCGTTAATTATAGAGTAATTGCTTCTTCATCGGGTAATAAATTAGTATTGTAAGGTGTTATTGTTAATTCTTCCATTAAATGATCAAATTGTCCTAATAAATATTTTTCAGGGAGCTTATTTAACTTAGAATATATAGCCTTTGTGGCGATATTTGAGAATTTCTTAAAGTTAAATGTGCCATCAATTTTATTCTGGTTTAACAAGATTGAATAGAGTAAACTTTCGTCTTTATAAGATCCATCTTCATAGAATAGTAATGGTTTAATTAAAGGATTTGACAAGAAAAACCAATATAAGGAAAATATGAAAGCATCATAAAGAGCAGCGATCCCCGCTGAGAATTCTTTCCGCTGTAATCTTATCTTACCACCTTTTATATGGAGCCTAGCTCTCATTAAATATTGTTCTGCTTCAGGTAAACTCTCATCAATCAATCCAAAATGAGGCATGGGTTCTGTCCTCCAAAGAAATTCAACCAATAAGTGTTTCTTATTTGATAATTATTAAAAAAACAAGAGGAGGAAAATTTTAATGTCTCTCATATGTGTAATATACAGAATTAGTTTTAAACCTAAGATTACTAAATAAAACAATCGAAATAGTTATATTTTATTCATGTAGAAAAAAAAGATAATTTGGTAGTATGGAAAATTAGGAGTGAGACCCTTATTTAAGAAAGGGAAGGATATTGAAATACTTATAAAATGGATTATAATTATTGGTCTAGGCATCTGGATAATCTTTTTTGGGATTCGATGGTTAATTCAGGTCCTTGGAATATAGCGATCCAGTATAATTTTTTAACTTACGAAATAGTTAGTTATTATTTACATCCCACTTGAAGAATTATGGACATATTCCTTTATGTATTGGATAGACTCAATCATGAGCTCTTTTAAAAGTGGTATACTAATATCTTTCAATTTATTAATGTACAAACATGATTTTCCAGTTCTAAATTTCCCAAGGTTTTCAAGGAGTTTGTCATATTTTTCAAAGCCAGACATAATATATATAGTTAAGTATTGTTTCCGTGGTGAAAACCCTATTTGAAACCAATCCCCTTCACGTCCACTATCATATTTATAATGGTATGATCCGAATCCTACAATACTATCACCCCACATTACGGGTTCTTCTTGTGTAATTTTTTTCATGAGGTTTAGAATTTCAAATGAATCTTCCCGTCTGGTAGTGTTTTCAACTTTGTTTAGAAACTCATTAACACTCTTATCTGTGGGTTTTGTTTTAAGGTCACTCATGATTATTAGAGAAAAAAAATGATATTAAAACATTAGTTTTATGTTTCATAATTCCCGTTAAGCCCTATTTTGTGGTTCATTCAAGGAAAAATCTCTGCATTATTAAGGCTGTATTGTTTGACTAGATGCATATTTTTATATAGAGATTCCTTATTATATAATACTTCAAGATAGCTCAAAGGGTTGATTTATTTGAGTGAATCATTTCCCATAAGTGCAAGCAATGTTTGATTAATGTATGGGAATGAATCTTGAGAATTATGTAAAGCTTCAAGTAATAATGATAGGGGAAAATACTACTGTTTTAGAGAGCTTGGAAGTAATTTTGAAAAAGCTTGTATCTTCTAACTCTAGTATTACAATGGCAGCTATTACAACAGTAGAAGGGCTTCCCATCCTTTCTGTATTGCCCCGAAAAGCAAATGAAACGATAATATCTGCCATGGTAGCGACTTTGCTCTCTTTATCCGAAAGAACAGTCGTGGAAATGGAGATTGGAAAATTTAAACAATTATTTATTAAAGGGATTAATGGATTTTTATTGGTCTTTGATGCTGAAATCGCAGTAGTAGCAGTTTCTACTAATAAAGCTGCACAATTGGGACTCGTCATTTTTGAATGTGAGCGAGCTGCACTTGAAATTTCAAAAATTTTAAGCAGTAATGAATAAGAATTAGCGCTAGTCTATTATTCAAGTTATTCAAATTATTTTTAATAGAACTTCTCATTTTTTTCAGATAATAAGGAGATTTATAACTCCAAATTAAATTAATCTTCTTTCTTTTTCGTTTATTTAATGTTACTAAAGTAGAAAAATAATTTCCTTTATTTCATACGACAAAAATGAAATCAGTAAAGCTTATTCATCTTCCAACAATTGTTCTTTAATTTCCGAGAAAAAAAGGAAATATTGGTTAATCTTTTCCAAAAGATTTAAATATGGGCGTTTTTATGATGAGCATTGCAAGATTTTTTTACAAATAAGGCGTTTTTGGAGAAAATCTTATTGGATGGAAAAAGAATGAACTACTTAACAGGGATATAATTCGATTATTATGTATGATGCAATCTTCAAAGCCGTTATTTTCGGTGATATGGGGTGTGGTAAGACAACACTAAGAAAGAGGTTCATGACTAATGAATATGATTCGAATTGTCCTAGGACAATCGGTGTAGATTTTCAAACGAAAGATAGCAGATTCAATAAGATGGACATTAAATTAATGTTATGGGATTTCGCGGGAGAAGAACGATTTCGTTATATGTTTCCTCAATATTTATATGGCGCAATGGGGGGTATTATGATGTATGACATTACAAATTACACTTCTTTCGCTCACATTGGTAGATGGTTATCTTTATTAAGGGAAACAAATCAAAATTTCCCAGTTATATTACTTGGTGGTAAACTGGACTTAAATGATAGTAGAGCAGTTTCACGGGAAAAAGCTGTTGGAATCGCTAAAGCTTTAGGCTTCACGGGGTTTATTGAGTGCTCTAGTAAAAGTGGTGAGAATGTTGTGGAGGCATTCGAGGCACTTACAAGATTAATGTTAATGAACAATATGGTTAAAGAAGGTGATGTGGAAAGTATTGCTACCTAAGATAAAAGACCAGGGTGTAGATTTAAGAATTTTTTAACTTCTCTTTCTTTTTACATTAATTTTAAAGGTATTATAATTTTCAGGATCTATTTTTTCACCTGATTTATTTAAGAAAATTTGAAATAAAGATCTGGTTTCAATTCACTAAAGGTAGAAAATAATAAATAACCATATTAAAATTCTTTACATATAAGTATCTATTTTTATTCAAATTTGAATATAGGATAAAAATATGTCGGACGAAGACCTTAGGGATCAGATCAATCGGATAGCAGTGGAGATTCAGCAAATCGAGGATGTAGCCAAGAAAAAAGAAGCATACATTAATAATAAAATTTGTGAAGAACTTGACCCTAGAATTGAAGATCTTGAAGTAAAATTGCAAGGTCATAAAAAAATCCTTAATGAACTTAATGAAAAGATTCAAGAATTAGAGTTAAAAAAGAAAGAATTAACCCAAATAATAAAAAATCTTGAGCAAGATTGTAATGATCTAAAAAGAGAAAAAGAGAAAACTCTTACAAACAAGTTGAAATTGATTGCGAAAGAGAAGAAAACCAAAACTAAAGCAATTGACAAAGAAATTAAAATCCTTGAAAAAGAATTAAAATCAATCCAAGATAAGTAAACTCTCTCCTTATTATTTTTAAAACACCTAGACTATCCTAAGAAGCAAAAAAAAATGATACCCAAAATTGAATTCTATTAAATATGCAAAATCTTTTTAATTTAAATAAGCGAGATTTATATGGTGAGGTTGCTATATAAAAAATTAAGAAAGATCAATGTACCTCGTTGATGATTATGATTGTTCTGTTATCATTTTTTCATACAAAAATAGGACCAAAAATTTTCTATTCCTTTCCAGAAAGAGAGCTGGAGAGAGAACTCTCTGAAAGATTGTATGATAACTTGACTCAGCAGAAGGAAGAAGAATTTTTCACCCAATCCTTTGAAAATGTAAAGCTTTTAAATCATTACTTTCATGTTCATTCAGATTGGGCACG
>JAEOTL010000434.1 GCA_016839845.1 Promethearchaeota archaeon | reverse complement strand
ACATAATAGACTTGTGGGTTTGTCTTTTCTTCAGGTTTCAGTGTAAAGACTTTTCTTTCAGATATTTTTTCCGAAATTTTACTATCTGGATCATTCAAATCTCCAAAACATAGAGCTTGACCCTCACAACAGATTACACAAAATGGTTCAAGACCTTGATCAATTCGATGGGCACAGAGATTGCATTTTTCTGCAATGTTCTCCTTCTCATTCAATACAATTATTCCATAGGGACACGCTTCTAAACAAGCTTTGCATAGCGTACAAGTTTCCTGATCTAAAATAACAATTCCATCATCCCGTTTTTTGAGGGCATCAGTCGGGCAAGATTCCACACAGGGAGGATTCTCACAGTGATTGCATAATTTTGGCAGGAATTTTAGTTCTAAATCAGGAAATTTTCCAATTGGAGTATCTTTAATCTCTGAGCCTTGAGTTTCAACATTGATCCAGTAGTCGCTAGATTTGTTCTCTATTTTGCAAGCTATCGTACATGCTTGACATCCGATACATCTTTCTTGATCAACGGCAATTCCCAGTCGTTTACTCATTCTTTTCCACCTCCACTGCTACATCGTTCATATGCATATTCGGCTCGTAGACCTTATTCTGTACCGGGTTTATCGTATCATGGGTAAGATGATTTAGGCTTCCTTCCCGAAATTGCTCTATCCACCACCCTTCGGTAAGATCAACTACACCGGGTTGTACACCCTCATTTATCCTAGCTCTTAATGTAGTTCGAGCTCTATCATTAAAAACTGTTACGATATCATTATTTGAAATACCTCGTTTCTTGGCATCAATCGGATGAATATCAACTATAGGTTCAGGATTCAAATCTAATAAAGCTTGAATATTCGCAAACATTGAGTGAGTACGGAATCGACTGTGCCCATTGACAAGAGTTAATGGATATTTATGATCTCCTGGAGTTATAGGGGCTTCATACGGAGGCAAATAAACCGGAAGTGCTTCTCCATCACCTGAAAGTTGTTCGGCATAGAGTTCAATTGTTCGCGAAGGAGTGTTAAAACTTAATGGAAAATTGGTACCTTCTGGCACTTTTCCTAATTGATATGCTTGCGTTTTTAATTTTTCACGAGTTATTCCCTGCAAAGATCCAGATGCCATAATAAGATCTATCATCCCATCTTCCCCGCCTTTAAAGTATTCCCCATATCCAATTCGTTCGGCAAGTTCAGAAACGATAGTAACATCCGATTTTGATTCATATAAGGGTTCTATGACTTTTTGCTGCAATTGTACATTAGGATAAGGATGACCAAGAAAATCTGAAAATTCAAGAAAGGTACAAACTGGTAAAATGAGGTCAGCATAACGAGCTGAGGGGGTCATGAATAATTCAGTTTGCACAATAAAATCTAAGTTAGGATAAAATTCTTCAATTATTTTATTGGAGTTAGCACATTGGTTTAAGAAGTTAATAAATGCAAACCATAATGCTTTTATCGGATAGGGTTTTCCAGAAATAACTGCATCATAAAGATTGAGAATACCCATCCTGTGAAAACTTGGTTTATCGGGAATTGCTTTAAGGAAAGGACCCCAATTCAAGGTCGCAGGTAAATGTCCGGAACTAACAGATGTTGTTACATTCCCTGTTATCGCGGCTACAGATATTACACCGCGTAAAGAAACATCTCCATGATATGTTCGTGTAAATCCCATATGGGTTACAAATCTAACACTTTCAGCTGTAGCTATCCTTTTCGCTAATTTGATAATCAGATCTTTATCTACTCCTGTAATTTCAGAAGTTTTCTCAGGCTTATATTCAGCTGCTAAATCTGCCAACATCTGCAGTGCTGGTTTACATTCGATACCATTAATAGTGTAAGATCCAGCCAAACTAGCATCCTTAAAATTCTTTCGAGATAATATTTCATGAGTGTTGTTGATATTATTCCATATCACATACGCATCTGATTTTTTAGCTTCGAAATCCTTACCCCGGAGCATTTTTCCGTTGTCTGTTCGCACTAAATAGGCTCCATTCGTATGCTCCAGTATAAATTCCTTATCATGTAATTCATTTTGAAATATCACATTCATGATCCCTAGAGTTAAGGCGCTATCAGTAGCAGGTTTTAATCCTATATATTCATCTGCTTTAGAGGCAGTTACCGTGAAACGAGGGTCAACTACTACCACTTGAGAACCGCTTTCTTTTGCATCTAAAACTCTTCTCATATTGTGTAATGGCATGGATTCAGCAGGATTCGTTCCCCATACTATAAGTAATTCGGGATATTTCCTTTGCCAGAATTCCCCGTGTAGATATAAATAGGGGAATTGATGTCCGAAGATTACTCTACTTCCACAAGGTAATCCCGCATCTCCATATCCCCATGCACTAACACGGGTACTTTGTGTTAAACTTGCCAATCTAAGGTATGCCCCAAATTTAGTGGTGCCCGCCCCAGGACCTCCCAAAACCCAACCAATCGATTTCCATCCGTATTTTTCAGAGATTTCTTTTAATTTTGAAACAATTAATTCATAGGCTTGATCCCAAGAAATTTCCTCAAATTTTCCCTCTCCTCGCTCCCCAATTCTCTTCAGAGGGGTTTTGATACGATCAGGATGATAGGTCATGTCTAAACTTACTAGCCCTCGTAGGCAAATTCTACGATCTTTTTTATCAGGAAATTCGGCGGGTTCTAATTTTACGATACGGTCTCCTTTAACGTGAGCTAATATTCCACAACTATCTATTCCACAATGTGCGGGACAGGCAGTTCTTACTAACTTTACTTCTTCACTCTTTGCCATTTTATTTCAATACCACTGTATTTTATCAATAAGTGTTTTTAAATATTAGTTTAGATAATGAAAAATAATGTAATAATTATTGTTGGAAAACTTTAATAAAATTACCGTTGAATTAAATTAGTTAATAAAAAGGTAGATATGAATATGGTCGTAGAAGAAGTAAAGTACTTGTTTCAGCCTATCACGATTGGAGATGTTGAGATAAGTAATAGAATTATGATGGCACCGATGAATACGAGATTTGGCTATGACGGATACGTGAAGGACCAATTAGTTGATTACTACGTTGAAAGGGCAAAGGGAGGGGCTGGTTTTATTTGTGTTGAAATGGGTATTGTCGATTACCCTATTGGGAGTACAGCAGGGAAGGGTATGATCGCTACTGACGATGACAAATATAATCCCGGTTTGAAGCAATTAGCTACTGCAATAGATAAAAATGGCTCTGTCCCATTTATTGAATTATCACATGGAGGAAGATATGCTCACTCAGGTCTTACCGGTATGCAACCCGTGGCACCATCTCCCCTTCGTGGATTTCAAGGGAGAGGAGAATTGCCTAGAGAATTAACTACTGAAGAAGTAGAAGAATTAGTCGAAAGATTTGGCGACTCTGCAGTAAGATGCTCTGAAGCAGAATTTAAGGGGGTTTTGTTGATGGGATCAACAGGATATTTAATAAGTCAGTTTGGATCACCTCTTACAAACAAACGAACTGATAGATTCGGTGGAAAAACACCCGCAGAACGGGCAACATTCATCGTAGAAATTATCAAAAATATCAGAAAAAAGCTTGGAAACCAATTTCCTGTCATATATAAAATTAGTGCTGAAGAATATATGGATGGTGGTACAGTTCTAGAGGATTCTCAAATCATGGCTAAACGCGCAGAACAAGCAGGTGCTTCTGTTATTCATACATGGGCAGGTTGGCATGAATCACCAAAACCTATGTTACCTATGTCGGTTCCCAGAGGAGCTTTCGTGTATTTAGCAGAGGCGATGAAAAAAATAATTAATGTACCTATAATGACCGGCGGGAGAATCAATGATCCTCGATTTGCAAATGAAATCATTAGAGACGGGAGAGCAGATCTGGTCCATTTCGGTAGACCATTTTTAACTGACCCTTACTTCCCAAAAAAAGCGATGAAGGGTGATTT
>JAEOTL010000133.1 GCA_016839845.1 Promethearchaeota archaeon | reverse complement strand
TACTGGATACAGCTAAATATTTTAAATCAAAGGGTATGCATGTGGAAATTACAAATTTAATTATCCCTGATTTGAACGATTCCAAGGAGGAAATTAAAAACTTGTGTCTTTGGATTGTTGATAATTTGGGAAAAAATACCCCCACTCATTTTTCCGCATACCACCCCGATTTTAAGGCTCCTTCTGACAAAAGAACGCCATATAAAACTCTAGATATGGCATACAAAATAGCAAAGGATGTGGGATTATCGTTTCCATATGTAGGAAATATAAACCATGATCATGGGAGTAATACATATTGCCCGAATTGTAATCATCTGTTATTAGAGAGGCGAGGGTATAGTTTTAATAGAATAGATATTAAGCATGATAAGAAGTGCCCAAATTGTAAATACGATTTAAGTAACGATATCGTTGGAGACATAGATAGATCAGCATCTAGTAGATTTCAGTTCCTCTAAAATTAAAGAAATAAAAAAAAGGGAAATATATTAAAAGTATCCTGTTATCGATACTCCTACAACCAGCAGTAAAAATCCTTGGATGAAACAGAAGATTGCGAAAATTACTGCTAAGGGAGGCCATGATATTGCTTTAGACAAGGTCATAAATATTGACGTGTAAAACTTTGCGGTGAGAGCGACTAGAGCAAAAATTATTATAAAAATAATTGCTAATACTATTCTTGGATCAATAAATTCACCAATAATTACCACTACACTCTCAGGGATAGCAAAAGCTATTATAATTACGACGACCGTTGCTGCCAAAACACCTATCAAGCTGGAAAGTGGAAGATCGTTTGCCGGTTTCACAAATGTTAGAATACCGAATATAATTAATATTATTGAAGTAAAAAGACTCCGTCCAGAACCAGGCCAAGCGGCACTTGGTGGGATGTTAAACATCAATCCGGAGACACCTGAAATTAAACATAGTAATCCAACGATAAATCCAATGTAAGTAAGAATTCGAAGAAATGTTGTTATATCAAAGTCATAATCTTCAACTTTTCGCTTTTTGAAAGATTTCCTCCTTGTAGTTTCATATGCAGCATATACCAACCACATAATTCCTAAAATAAACATGAGGAAACCCGCAAGGCTTCCCAGTGGTTTTAGAATATTGTCTGTAAAATTCCACGCTAAAATCATTATAGTTCACATTATAATATGAATACAGATCTGTTATTATATTGGTTAAACGAACTTAAAAATATATTTCAAAGGGAGTCCAATGATTACAAATTTAAACTTAAAGGATTACTGCTCAATAAATGACACGGTCTTTTCAATATAATCTAAGTATGCTTTAATCTCTTGTTCTTTTTTCGCATCATTCCAATGTAATTCTTTAGCCATAATATTCGCCACTGTTAGAGCTGCTTCATGTGCCTTTTTATGGCTAATCCATAAAGACATTTCAGTTCTTCGACAAAATATGTCAATTAGATGGGGAGTTAACTCGTATCTAAGGCAATAAATTATTTCAGCTTTGATAAAATTGTGCTGATTAAGGATTTTTTCCTTTAATGTTTCATCTTCTTTGATGAGATCAAGAATTTTAAACGCGCCTTTTCCATATTGTTGATAAATATGATCTGTAATATCCTCATCGAGATTTACTCCTGAATCCTTAAATCGCTTAACCCATTCTTCTTTATTCAAGCTAATTGCATACATTTGCTTCGAATAATTAGGCTCTCTATTAATGCTAGGAAATACTCCCTTTGCAGCTATTTTTTCTAGCAAATCCTCAGCCATACTCCTAAATGCTGTTAATTTTCCCCCCGTTATTGTAATTAGACCATCCTTGGAGAAGAAAATTATGTGTTTTCGGGAGATCTGGCTTTCAGATTTGCCCTTTTGCATAACTAATGGTCTTATCCCAGCATATGTTGAAAGTAAGTTTTCAAATTCTAGTTCCGCATTAGGAAAATAATGTTTAACTGACTCAAGTAAATAATCTGCATCATTTTTGTTACAAAAAGGATTTGCTAAGTCATCCTTATAGTCTGTATCGGTAGTTCCAATTATAGTAAAATGTTTATTGCGGGGTAATACAAAAAAGGCACGATCATCAGATATAGAACGAATAATTGTAGCCATATTATTTTTTATATGTTCTCTCCTAAATTGTAAGTGCACTCCCTTAGTAGGGCGAATAAGCGGTTTTGGTATTTCATCGGGATATGATTCCAGCAGGTTATCAGTCCAAATTCCAGTTGCATTTACTACTAGTTTTGCCTTTATTCCAAATTGCGAATCTTGTTCTAGATCTACACAATTTACCCCAGAAATTGCGCCGTTCTCTTTTATGTAGCTAATAACTTTGCAGTAATTTATTATATCAGCACCTCTTATAATAGCTTCCTTTAAGGTTTCAATGGTTAATCTGGCATCATCAACATTATTATCATAATAAACTGCCCCGCCCATAGTTCCTTCTTTAATAAATTCTGGTTCCATCTGAAAGACTTCTTCGGGTGAATACCATTGATGATTTTTGTAATTTTTAAATTCAGATTTATCCTCTCCTAAGAAATCATATATTTTACAGGCCCCTACAACGTCTCGTTTTTTGTACTTCCCCCCTTCAATCGCGACGAATAAAAAGGGGATAGGTCTCACCAAATGAGGAATATGTGTTCTCATCCAATTTCTCTCTGTAGCTGATTCTCGAACCAGATCCATATCCCCAAGTCCTAAATATCTTATACCACCATGGGCTAGTTTTGAGCTTCTTGATGAAGTTCCAGCAGCAAAATCTTGCATGTCTACAACTGCTATTTTTAAACCCCTCATACTGGCTTCTCGGGCAACTCCTGCTCCTGTAATTCCGGCACCAATTATGAGAATATCGTAAAATTCTTTCTGTAATCGATTTAATATCTTATCTCGATTGTGATAATTCCAGCTTTGATCAAATAATTTCCTTGTAAATTCAGTCATTTCTCTCTAAGGTTTAAAGTGTTTTTTTTATAAATAAAGTTACTTCGATTTCTTCCTAAAAATACCATTTACGTATATAATAATTTCTTAAGGATAAGGGGCATCGAGTATACATCGTAGTAATTATGTTCTATACACTCTTTAATAAGCCCGATATATCTGGTAGGATTAGTTTGGAATTTTTTATAACATAAGGGCACCATACTGCTCGGAAGTTCATTTTCCCTTCTCATATCCAGTAATTGTTCTTCAATATTTGTAAGTGTATACTTCTCAAACATTCCTTTCAATCTTCTACGACAGATATGATAAAGATCAATATGATGGAATTTTGTATTACTCACTTCATACGGAGTATCATCTTCAAAGATCATAGGATTTTCGTCGAAATAGTAAAGGAATCGTCTTGCGATAAACGGGATATCGAATCGCTTACCATTGTAAGAGATAAAGCACCTAAAATGAGGGAAGATCTCATTTCTTAGATGTTCACATATAGCTATCTCTTCTTCTAAACTTCGAGCAAAAAAGAGATGGATCTCGTATTTTTGATTTTTAAAATATCCTATCCCCACAATGATTATTGCATTATCATATAATCCTAATGTTTCTATATCAAGAAAGAGCAATTCTTCGATGTTAAAACAAAAACTCACATCTAAATCATCAATATATTTATTTTCCCTAAGCATGTTGTAATCTCTTTTTCTGATTAGGGTCAAAATGTTATTTGCAGAATTCCAATATTTTAAATTTAAAAACCTTAAATCTTTTAATGTTTTGATCCCCCGATTTTTTAGCCTATTTTCAATAAAATCTCCTATATAGTGTACAGTTTTTAAGTTGTACAGCAGTTTTCTTCTCGTAATTGAAAGATTTAGCGAACAAGGGAAATTATCTTCTATCCAAACTAATTCCATGAATTCACCCATCTCATTCTTAATGATCTGATGATTAGCTTGATATAAATCTTCCAATTTCTTACCCTGATATTGTTCAACTAACTCACTTATGTCAAAGCCCTGAACGTCGAAAGAAGCCATTATCTATAATTATTAGGTCAAAATATTTAATAATTAATTCTGTTAAGATTTATAATAAAAGTAAAAGAGAGATATCTGGTGATTTGTTATCTTGGGAAATTAAAATAATGAATTAATAGTCTATTTTTGGAATAGTATCTTCATCGTCCCTTCGAGTAGGTTTCTGTTTAAAGAATCTTCTTGATTCACTATCTTCCAAAACATAATTTGAGCCCCCTCCATGGAGCATGCAGTACGGATCTAATAACCCAATTTCATTTGCGTATTGGCGAGTGAAGCCACGCCCACCTAATGTTCTGAAGCAGTGGATCGCACTTTCAAACCCTAGTTCAGTTGAACTAATTTTTAAACCCATTGCATTAGCAGCCATTAATTTGGAATCCCCTAACTCAGGATGTTCATCCATTTGTCTTGCATATTGGATTAAAGCTGAAAACATTAAATTTAACTCACGTATTTTTTTAGAAATTGGAAATCGAATAACTTGATATTGGTGTAGTCTCTTATCAAATTGCATCCTCTGGAGAGCATACGCATGAGAGTATAACAATTTTTTCATTGCATCACCAAGTGCTTCAGCACTGATCACTAATCTCTCTTCAGTTAATTGGTGAAAGGCAATATCGAGGCCATGACCATGAAGGAGGTTTTCTTTGGGAATTTCTACTCTGTCAAAACTCAGACGACTAACAAAAGCATCTGTCATCCCATAAGTTCTTACTCGAGTACTTCTAAAATTTTTTAATTTTTGGTGTTCAGTATCGACAACCACGGCAGCTAATTGTCCATTATCCATTCTGCCATACAATACTATAAAATCAGCGATCATGCCATTAGTAATAAATAGTTTCTTGCCTTTAGCGATGAGTGTATTGTTCCTTTCATGCAATCTGAGTTCCATACTAAAAATATCTGATCCTGCATTAAATTCTGTCATCGCAGAAGCTCCAATTTGGCCATCCTTAGCAACAGGTACCAGAAATTGCTCTTTTTGCCAATCATCCGATGCATAATTTACCGGATTGCAATAAAGAGTACCCCCAGATAATCTTCCCATTTCAATACTATAATTTCCTGCTATATATCTTTCACTATATTCACTCCATCTCCCTCCACAGATAGCAAAAGCTATAAGAGCATTCCGAGTAATTCTACCAACTTCAAACTCCTCGGTGTTAAGAATTGTTGAATAATATCCCTTTTCAGCTAGTTTTTTCATTATTCCTATAACAATATCTTTCTTCTTTTCTTGGGTTGGTTCCTCTACAAAATAATTTAGATCTTCTAATTTTCTCAGATCTGAATCTAATTCTTTTTCCATAAAATCGTAAAGGTCAGCTAAAAACTCCTTTTCCTTAGAAATGAGAACGGGATTACTTAATAAATCCAATTCAGGAACATAACGCTGGATTCGAATAGGATCAAATTCGGATATTCTGGTGTCCACAATTATTCCCTCAATTTTTTGAATTTTCAAACTTTTTAGATTTAGAACTAATTTTATGAATAGAATGTAAGGATTATAAATTTTTTTCTGACTAAGGAATTAATACTCGCACTATGAGTAAGCATCAAACTTATTGGTGCTATTCTGGGGGAATTTAATTCTAATAACGTGGAATATTTTCCCACTGGTATTAGTATGGTTTATTAGAAATATTTTAATCAAAATGAAACCTAAAATTAAAATATCAAATCTATAATAAAACTAAAATCTAAAAATTATTAGTTATGAAATTCAAAACAAGAAAAAGTGAGATTAATGAGTAGAAAAGTGTGTGTCATAGGAATTGGGCATACAGACTTTAATTCGATGACTCCTGACGTACAGTGGAAAGAAATCATGTATGAAGCTTGTAAAAAAGCTTATGTTGATGCCAGTATTGATGTTAGGAAAGATGTTGATAGTTTTATAACATGTGCAGAAGATTATTGGGAAGGATTCAGTATTTTTGATGAATTTGTACCAGACCAAATAGGAGCATTATTACGACCATGTTGTACTGTATGTGGTGATGGAATACAAGGACTTGGAAATGCTTATATGCAGATTAAAACTGGATATCTTGATGTAGTAGCAGTAGAAGCACATAGTAAAGCTTCAGACATGCTAACTTATGGAGATATTGTTCTTCATGCGTTCGATCCAAGGTTTGAGAGACCTATTAGTGGTCCTGTTGAACGTCCAAATTACGCTGGGAGCCCTGAATATCCACCTGAAAATCCAAAGCATCTAATAGGAAAGTCTGATGAAAAAGAAAGAATTCATCCTTACTTTTTAGCAGGATTGGAAATGCAACATTATCTTAGAAAAACAGGTACAACAGAAGAACAATGTGCTGCTGTAGTGGCAAAGAACAAAAGAAATGCTTTTTTTAATCCATATTCTGACTATGAAGCAAAGATTGAAGTTGAGGATGTAATGAAATCGGAATATCTTTTTAAGCCTGTTAAAAGTTTAGATATCGCTCCATTAGTTGATGGGGCTATATGTTTTGTACTTGCTGATGATAAGACTGCGAAGAGTTTAAGTAATGATCTTATCTACTTAGAAGGTTTTGGATATGGCTCAGAAACACCATGGCTCTCAACAAGGGGAATGGAAGCTGATTATGCAAGAATCGCTGCCAAAATGGCTTATAAAATGGCAAAAATAACAGAACCTAGAAATGAAATACAAATAGTTGAAGTTGATGATAGGTTTTCTTATAAGGAGCTTCAACATCTAGAAGCACTAGGATTTGCCAGACCTGGTGAAGCTGGGCATTTAATCGAGGAAGGTGCTCTTGAAATTAATGGTTCCCTTCCAACCAATACATCTGGGGGTTCATTAGGTGTTGGTAATTGTCTTGAAGCAACTGGTATGCAAAAATCCTTAGAAATAGTTACTCAATTACGTGGGCATGCTGGTAAGAGACAAGTAAAGGATGTTGAGGTTGGACTTGCACAATCGTGGCGTGGAATTCCTTCTGGAACTGGAGCAGTAGCAATATTTAGGAGGGGATAAGGAGGTGAATAAAAAATGAAAGAAGTAGCTGTTATTGGAGGAGGTATGACTCTTTTTCGTAGGCATTTATTAGAAACAGGAAAAGAACTTTCTTACCTAGCAACAAAAATGGCAATGGAGGATGCGGGTATAGAAAAAGATGATATTGATATGGTGGTTATGGGAAGCGCGCCTGACGCTTTTGACGGTATCCATATGAAGGGAGAAAATTTACTAGATGGAGCTGCGGGTGTAGGAAAACCATATGTAAGAGTTTTTAATGGTGGGGGAACCGGTGTATTTGCTCCTATCGCAGGCTGGTGGCATGTGGCGTCTGGTGTTGCAGATATTTGTTTAGTAGTATGTGAAGAGAAAATGGGAAATATCTATCCTCATCCCCAAACTGCGTTTAGACATATATGGGATCCTATTTTAGATAGGCCTCTTACCCCAAATTTAGTATGGCTTTTTGCAATGGAAATGAATAGATATATGACTGTTCATGGCATTAAAAAAGAAGATATAGCTTTAGTATCAGTTAAGAATAAACGAAACGCAGTGGGACACCCCTGTGCTCAATTAGCAGATCCAAATATAACCGTTGAAGATGTACTGAATTCTGAAATTATGGCTTGGCCTGTTAATAGATTAGATGTTAGTCCACCTAGCGATGGCGCTGCAGCATTAATCTTTTGTAATAAAGACATTGTACATAGATTCACTGATGATCCAATTTATGTTGCAGGAACTGGATGGAATATCGATAGTACAATGTGGACAAATAGAGATTTATATTTCCCTCAATATGTAGCTCAAGCTGCAAAAATGGCTTATAAAATGGCTGGTGTGCAGAATCCTCGGAAAGAAATAGATTTTGCAGAACCCTACGATCCTTTTTCATACAAGGAACTCCACCATCTTGAGGGCCTACTTCTTTGTAAAAAAGGAGAGGCTCCGATACTTACTCGAGAGGGAGTTACTCAGCGAGATGGCGATCTTCCCGTGTGTCCTTCAGGAGGATTGCTGGGTGTAGGAAATCCAATTGCCGCTACAATGGGACAAAAAATCTGTGAATTGTATTGGCAATTAAAGGGAATGGCAGGGAAGCGACAAATTCCAGGTGATCCAAGGATGGGTATCGGTCAGGCTTGGGGAGATATTATGCAAATGGCAACTGTAATGATTTTGAGGAGGGGATAAAAGATGGCAGAAAAAAAAAAGGAATGGCCCCCATATGCCCCAGGAACGTATGTTAGAGAGAGTGATATTCGAGAAAAGAAAATTACTTATACTTGGTGGGAGCCAGAAGTTCAATATAGTTGGTCTTTGGGTCATGCGATGAGTAAATTCTTAACGGGACTAAAAGATGGAAAAATAATTGGGATACATTGCAAACGATGTAAAAGGATTATTGTTCCACCGAGGATGTTCTGTGAATATTGTTTCGGGCCTACTGAAGAATGGATTGAAATTCCGGATACGGGAATTATTGAAACCTTCTCAATTTCGTATCTAGATCCCGATGCAAGGAGAATTGAAGAACCTATCCTTGTTGGAGTTGTTGATTTCGATGGAACACCTCCACATCACGGATTCATGCATTATTTTGGTGAGATGACCAAAGATGAGATATCGATCGGAATGAGAGTTAAAGCTGTCTGGAAGCCAGAAAATGAAAGAGAGGGATCTATAACAGATATTTTGTATTTTAGACCCTTGAAAGGAGGTGAAACATAATGGGATCCTTAGAAAAGCAAACTGATCCAACCTCACCGATGCATTGGAGAGGGGATATGCAAGCAGACTATTTCTATCCAAGTGGAGTGGCGGGTGACAAATTTTTTAAGCATTTAATGCAAAAAGACACCTTTTTAGTGGATGAATGTCCAAAATGTAACAAGATTTATTGCCCCCCACGATTGTATTGTGAAGATTGCTTCGATGAAATACCAGAAAATTCATGGAAAGAAGTATCCCCTAAAGGTACTGTGAATTTGTATACTATAGCTAAATTGAATGCTCACGGTGAGAAATTGGAAAGCCCAAAGATCATTGCCATGATAAATATTGAAGGAACAGATAGCAACATGTTAGGAACGATTGATTCAAACGATTTTGATAAAGATTTCACGGGATTAAAAGTAAAAGCCAATTTGCGCCCAAAGGATAAGCGTGAAGGAACAATAAAAGATATCTTGAATTATAAAGAAATTTAATTTTTTTTTTAATTTTAACTTTAAAAGCATTTTGATAAGATCTAATTTTAAAATAAAAAAGATTTGAAAATCTTATTTTAAAAGCTTATTGAAGTAGATTAAAGATTTTACGGGTTTCATCTGGAGTAGCTACTTCTCTCCCAGCAAGTTTAGCAACATTAGCGGCCCATTCTACCTGTTCCCATGATCCTTTTGCTATTCGTCCATCGGCAACACGGATATTATCTTCTAATCCAACTCGTACGTGACCACCCATCGCTGCTGCACACATACCCGCTCTAAATTGGTCTTTAGCTACCCCACATACGCTCCAAGAACATTCAGAGGGTATTATATTAAGGAAACCGGCTAAATTTTGATAGGAAAATGGGACACCTCCTAAAACTCCAAACACCAGCTGGAAATGGAGGGGTTGTTCAAAAAGACCTTCTTGTTTATTAAGGAATAATATGTTATATAGTCCACCAAAATCATAGACTTCTAATTCTGGTTTTGTTTTAGCTATTTTCATTTCTTTAGCAAAGGTTTGAATCATTTCAAAATGGTTTGCAAAAATACCATCAGCACCCGCTACAACTTGTCCAGTTTTAAAATTACCAATACTAAAATTCATCGAATTAGTATTTAATGAAGCTAATGGTGGTTTAAAATTCTGAACAGGAGCGATTCTTTGATCTTGAGTGGCACCACCCCCAATTGCAGAACTTAAATTAATCAAAATATTAGGAGCTTTTTGATGTATATTTTCAATTACGGCTTTTATTTTTTCTAGTTCCCAAGTTGGGTATCCCGTTGCAGGATCCCTCGCATGAATATGAACTACCGAAGCTCCAGCATCAAAACATTTTTTTGCCTCATCACCAAATTCTTCAGCAGTATAAGGAACAGCGGGATTTTGCTGTTTAGAAGTGGCAGCTCCTGCTAGAGCTGCACTAATAACGAGTTTGTTTGATAAATCTAAGATTGTCCACTGTTTTAACTCATTAGGAATAATCTCAAACGAATCTTCTTCCATCTTTTTCACATCAGTATAAAATTTTTAACTTGATTGATATAATGGTTAGTATTACATATTTTATGATATAATTTAGATTTAACTGAAAAAGAGTTTAATTTCATTTTAATATAATTAAAAATTAGTGAAGTATAGAATTCAATGACCTAATAAAAAATTCTAGTGAATAAAATATGAAATTATTTGAAGGTAAAAGTGCTCTGGTAACAGGAGCTGGAAGAGGTATAGGTAAAGAAGTTGCACTCGACCTAGCACTAAGTGGAGCAAATGTGGCTGTAGTAGCTCGAACAAAAACAGAACTGGATGAAGTGGTCAAAGAAATTGAAAACAAGGGAGTTAAAGGCCTTGCAATTCCCGTAGATTTATCTAATCTAGAAGGCGTGAGTTATTGTGCGAAGAAATATTTTGAGAAATTTGCTAATATTGATGTGTTGATCAATAACGCAGGAATTACTCATGTTTCAAACGTAGTTGATACGCCTATTGAATACGCACAAAAATTATTTAATCTCAATATGGTGAGCTACTATGCATTGATTAAGGAGGTTTTGCCAAAAATGATAGAACAAAGAAGTGGAAGTATAGTTATGACCTCATCAGTTATGGGAAATGTAGATTTTGCGGCAAGAAAAGTGGCGTATGCGACTTCAAAAGCTGGCGTAGCTGCGATGGGAAAAAGTTTGAGTGCAGAATTAAAGTCCTATAACATTAATGTTAATGTCCTTACACCTGCGGGAGTAGAAACTAAAATGGCTGAGGATTTAAGAGAATGGGGTCAAAATATGGATAAAACGATTTCACCCGAATTCATCTCACCAGCATATCTGTTTCTCGCTAGTAATTTAGCTTTGAAGAAGTATAACGGAAGAGTTGTAGAAATTCATGTAATTTGTGAAGAAATCTTACCAACTTTAAGTGCAGAAATTGGGGAAAAAGAGTTTGAATTGAAACACCTAAAAGACCTAGCAGTACAGAAATTTAAGAAGCGGGAGTTAAAAATCTTCAGAAAGAATTCTGAATTAATTGAGTTTATGCTTAAATATAAGAGATAGTGTTGTGGTTATATCAGAGCGCAATTTCATTTCTTTTAAAGAAATTATGAGAATTATTGAAGCGCATAACCTATTTTCCTTAAACTGTATTGTACATCATCTTCTTGAATTCCATAATGAGTGACAAAACGAATTTTATTCTTACTTATGTTAAAAGCTAATATCCCTTCTTTTCCAAGCTCAGTAATCGTTTTAAATATTCGAACTTTTTCTAGAAATTCTAGAATTACTATATTCGTGTCGGGTTTGTGAACTTTTATTGGGATATTCAATGACTCTAATCCTTCAGCAAGAGTCCGTGCATTCTTATGATCTTCTTCTAACCTGTTAATCCATTTAGTTTCAAGGGCTACTAATCCAAACGATGCTATGATTCCCGCTTGTCTCATCCCTCCCCCTAACATCTTCCGAAATTTACGAGCTTTTAATATAAACTCTTTCGAACCTGCAACTATTGAGCCAACTGGGCAGGATAATCCCTTAGATAGACAGAACATTACACTATCGACATGTTGAGTAAACTCTGAAACGGGTATTTTTAACCCCACAGCAGCATTGAATATTCTCGCACCATCTAAGTGGAACTTCAAATCGTTCTTAGCGGCAAAAATCCTCATCCCTCTTAAAACTTCTGGTTTCACTATTGAACCTCCATGAAAATTATGAGTATTTTCAGCACATAACAGAGAAGTAGGAGGCTCATGAATGTCCTCCTTATTGCGAACGAGATCTTGTAAGTGATCTATTGAAGGAACACCCCTAGTTGAAGGATAAGTATTAATCATTAGTCCACCAATGCGAGCAGCACTTCCTACCTCATGACCATAAATATGACTTAATTCTTCTAAAAGAATTTCCTCACCAGGATTAGTTTGAGACAATAGTGATACTAAATTCCCTTGGGTACCCGATGTCACAAATAATGCAACTTCCTTCCCTATTACTCTTGCTGCCTTTTCTTCTAATTCATTCACAGTGGGATCTTCTCCAATAACATCATCCCCAAGCTTGGAGTCATCCATCGATTTCAATATCTCCCACATTTCGGGTGAAGGCTTGGTAACCGTATCAGACCGATAATCAACAATTCTCAAATTTATTTCACTTTTAAAATCTATCTTCTTAGAAAGTATTATTGTAATAAAATAATCTTAAAAAAAAAATTTTAATAAATTTGCTCAAAACTAGGAGAGGAGCAATATTGGTTTTTTAATCATTCAAAGTCCTCTCTTTTATGTAATGATACGAATTGTGAGATGTTAGAAGTAAATAAAAAAAAATTTATTTATAATTTATCAAACTATAACCCCGGAATCATTGTACGTTTATGAACTATATCTAAAACCTTCGAGATAATTGTGATCGTTACTAGAAAGATGATAGCAACAAGAACATAAGTAGTGACGGATATAAACGTAAAAGCAACAGTAAGATGTGCCTGGGAAAATAGATCTTTAACTCCGATGAAATAAACAACTACGGTATATTTCGGAAGATAAGCTGCTTCATTGGACCATGCAGGTATAACTCGACGTAAAGCTTGTGGTAAAACAACATACCGAATACTAGATATACGAGACATTCCTAAGGATTGGGCTGCCATTAACTGCTCTGTCCCCACGGATGCGATAGCTCCACGGATATATTCTGCTTGGTAGGCTGAACTGTTAAGTCCTAATGTAATGAGGCCTGCTAGTGTTCTGTAATTCAAAAGGATAATCGTAATATCCTTATTTAGGAGTGTGAAACTCGTCTCTATTTTCCAATTTCCAACGGGGATTTTTAGACTAGAAGGGAGAAAATAAATAAACAATAATTGTGCAAGCAATGGCGTTCCGCGTATAAACTCAATATACCCTGTAGCAATACGTGAAAGAAACCATCCTCCATACTGACGGAGATTAGCCAAGAGTAAACCAAAAAAAAAACCCATCAAAAGTGCCCATCCATACAACCACATTGTAAGCAAATAACCTGAGAAGATGTGATCCCAGTATCCAAGTACAATAAATAGATCCCCTAACGGATTAGGTCTTTGTAATATCACTCTTATTATGCCTCATTTAATTATTTCAACAACTTTTCATGGCTTCCGTATAATATGTCGAGCTGTTGGAGAAAATTTTTCACCCGTTCTGATTTGGGTGAAACAAAGAAATGTTCAGGTGTTCCACGTTCTATTACAATTCCCTCGCCAAGAAATATCATTTCTGATGCAACGGCCCTCGCAAATCCCATTTCATGAGTTACAACTATCATTGTGGTACCTGATTTCGCAAGATCTAACATAACTTGAAGTACTTCACCAATTAGCTCAGGATCTAAAGCAGAAGTAGGTTCGTCAAATAATATGACATCGGGCTCCATAGCTAAAGCGCGTGCTATCCCCACCCGTTGTTGTTGACCACCAGATAATTCTGCAGGATAATGATCAGCCCATTTTTCCATTTTAACAGTTTTTAATACCTCGAGTGCCTTTGTTCGCGCTTCTTCTTTTGGAAATCGTTTCACCCGGCGTAGCCCAATACTAACATTATCTATTGCTTTAAGATGGGCAAACAGATTAAAGTTTTGGAATACCATACCAATTCTAGCTCGCATCTCATTAATTTTAACTTCAGAAGAATTAATATTCTGTCCACGGAGGAATATCTCCCCCCTATCAGGGGGGTTCAACATATTAATACATCGAAGCATAGTGCTTTTACCAGAACCACTAGGTCCAAAGACAACTTTGACCTCTCCTTCCCCCAGTTCGAATGATACTCCTTTGAGAACCTGCAAATCTTCGTATGACTTCCAAATATCAACTACACGCAAAACAACTTCCTTTATCTCTAACCACCTCCCATTCCAAACTTCTTCAGCTTTCTGGCCTGTCGTTCACCAAATATTCTTGTCATAGGATATGTAAAGCATAAATAAATTATAGCAAGAATTAAATATGAAAGAGCCCAAACCTCGTGAAAATTTACAGAGACTAAATAGGCTGCTTGAGACATCTCAATAACTCCAATAGCGGAAGCGAAAGATGAATCTTTAATGACAACAGCATATTCATTAGACCAGCTAGGCACAGCTAACCGTAGGGCTTGTGGCATTACAACATATCGAAAAGATTGGGATCCTTTCATGCCTATTGCACGAGCAGCCTCCATTTGCCCCGGGGTCACTGATAAAATTGCTCCACGAAAGATTTGAGATTGGTAAGCAGCACTACGAAGAGACAGCGCTAAAACTACGCTACCAAGTCTTAATTCAAGGGGATCAGCATACCAGAAAATTTCTGGCAATCCGAAAGCAAAAACGTAGATTAGTACTATAAGAGGGATTCCACGAAACAACTTTTCATAACCAATTGAGAACCATGTCAATTCCTTAGCTCCATATACGCGCATAAGTGCGAGTATCATACCCAATATAAACCCAATCATTAGACCTAAAGCAGTTAAGATTAAGGTATTATACAAACCTCTCCCCAAAATATAAAAAATAATTTCGGGGATGGTTGGTAGATCAGTCATCCAAACCACTTGTCTAATAGTTCATAGATCGTTCCATTTGGCTCATACCCAGTAAGGATGACTGTGTTGATCGTGTATAGTAGATCTGGGTCCTCGTGTCTGCACCATAGGGATAATGGATCAGTTCCGGTGGTTAAGATGACCTTAAGGTCGTATGTTTGGTTCCAAGATGTAAAAACTGGCTCGTCTATATATGCTGCATCGATACCAGTACCACTAACCAAATCTTGAATCAGCACAAGAGCACTAGCAAATGACGTATAAGTCATGCCAGGTATACCTGCCAACTCAGCCTCCATTACAGTGCCTGATTGACAACCAACATCTAATCCAACAAGATCCGTTAAATTATTAATAGTAAGGCCCGAAGAACCCGTTACGATGACGACTTGTGAAACGGTTACATAGGGTACAGAGGGTGCAAGCTGTTTTGCGCGTTCTTGTCCAGTTTCGGACGAAGGATCGTATGTCATTGCTGCTGCAATCATATCGATTGTGCCCGCTGCACATGCTCCAATTAAAGCGTCAAAGTCCATGTTCACCATTTCAAGGCTAACACCAATTTCATCAGCAATCAATCGACTTACATCAACATCAAAGCCTTCAATCTCACCTGAAGTTATGTTATCAAATTCGAAGGGGGGATAATCAGTACTAGTTCCAACCCGTAATTCTCCTCGAGATTGGATCCTGCTAATTAAATCACCGCTTGCGGGTTCAAAAAGTGGAGGGATAAACCAACCAGCTAAGAATCCTCCCGCTAAACAAACCACCATCCCCAATACTGCCATTTCTCTTTTCATTCTATTATTACCTCATTTTTTTTTTAATTTTTTATACCATAAATTCTATATAGTTTTTGGATAAATTCATAGTTATATTTCAATAATTCATTTATAAAGATTTCTATCTATGTGTTTATAATAAAGATTATCTTAGTTTTGTTGGCTTCCCGAAATTGTAATCAAAAGTTTTTGATTACACTTTTTCATTGAAACCTTAAAAATTATAGCAAAGAAAAACTACTATTTTAATAAATCAATACAAGATGTTAAGGTATTAAAATGGGAAAAAATTTGTATAGATCTGGTTTAAAATCTCCTCTTGATGATAAAGCACTTGAGTTCCTTTCGTCTCTAAATGAAGATTTATGGATTGTTGAAGAAGATATTATTGGGACTGAAGTTCATGATATCATGTTATTTGAACAAAAGGTGCTCAATAGGGATGAAATTCGAAAGATATTGATTGCCCTTGGAAACCTTAAGGAACAGATAGCAAAGAAAAAAATCGAAGTAAACGAAGACTTTGAAGATATCCATCCTTTTATAGAAAATAGTGTTATTAAAAAAATTGGTGTTGAAATTGGGGGGAAAGTACATACAGGTAGATCGAGAAATGATCAAATCGCTGTCGATTTAAGGTTAAAAATCAGGAAAGAATTAAATAAAATTTCTAATGAAATGTTTGCGTTTTTTGAGGTTTTAATAAATCTTTCTAAAGAAAACATTGACTCCTTTATCCCATTGTACACTCATTTACAACGCGGTCAATTAGGTGTTTTTTCTCATTATCTTAATAATTATCTTGCCCAAATCTTAAGATCTCTAGAAAGGATAGAAGAGATTTACCGAAGAGTTAATAAAAATCCACTTGGAGCATGTGCCATAGGGGGAACTAGTATTAACATAAATAGATACAGAACCTCAGAATTACTGGGATTTGATGGATTGATTTATAACTCAATTGATGCAATCAGTTCGAGAGATTATATTTATGAAACTTTGATGGCTCTATCTGTTATGGCAATTCAATTCTCGAGAATTGCAGAAGATTTAATACTCTGGACTACAAAAGAATTTAATTTTATAGAATTAGATGATAAATATTGTTCAGTTTCGAGTGTTATGCCCCAGAAAAAAAATCCTGATACAATTGAATTAATAAGAAGTAGAAGTTCTAAAATAATTTCAAATTTGTTTGGTAGTGCCCTGATAACTAAAGGAATTCCAACAGGTTACTTCCGGGATTTTCAGGATTTAAAAATATTGTTGAAAAACTCATTTGAACAAATACATTCGATAACAGATATGTTTAATGGTATCTTTTCTACCTTAAAGGTGAATAAAGAGAATATGAAAAGAGTTGTCAATGAAAGTTTTACCCGAGCTTTAGATCTAGCTGAAGTTCTTGTCCAAGAATATAGTATTCCTTTTAGACAATCACATAATATGGTTGCACAATTGGTTCAAAGTTCAATAAAGCCAGAAGATATATTCAATAAAGATAAAATTGAGAGTTTAATTTTTAAAATTCTTAACAAAAAAATTACTATATCAGACGATCTACTTCATACACTAACAAATCTCGATTTATGCTTAGAAAAAAGAGTAAGTCAAGGATCTCCAGCGAGTGCTGAAATTCAAAATTACATTGAAGAGTTAAATAACAATAGAAAAGCATTATACAAACTATATCTAAAAAGAACAGAAAAAATTGAAAAATCTAAGGCTCTCAGGGAGAAAATCATTAGTGAACTACAATCTTAATAAGGATTTTATTAAACGTTTGCTCCTAAAATAATATTTTAATTAAACAACGTTTACCAATCATTTCACTTTTATAAAAACTTAGTGGTTTATATTGAAAGATTTTCAATAATCTCGTATTTTTTACTCGCGTTTTTTAGAAATAAGTAAAAATATTAAAAATCGTTTAATTTATATATTAAAAATTGTTTAATTTATATATAACTAAATATTATTGCTGGTGTTTTGAAGGTTGATCTCATTTAACTCTCATCTGATTAATAAACAATTTCCAAAAGCACCGCACAATCCGAGACCGGCCCGTCGCCGTCTTTAATTTATAGTAAAAATAAGAATTGAAGCAATATTCTTCTTTCTTCTCTTCTTCAATATATTTTATTTTTATTATTTTTTTAATAGAATGAATTATGATAAAATTATTAATGGTGTAAAAGAAATGGCAGCACAGAATGTAGAGATAAGCAAAGTTAAAGGAGGAATTACAAGTCCAAAAGGATTCCATGCTATAGGTAATCATATTGGGATCAAAGACAACAAGAAAGACTTAGCAATAGTCTATAGTGAAGTTCCAGCTATCGCTAGTGGTGTTTTTACGAGGAATGTAGTTAAAGCCGCACCCGTTCTATGGGATCAGAGCCTCATTCAAAATCAAAATCAGATCCAAGCAATAGTTATTAATAGTGGAAATGCAAATGCTTGTACGGGAGAAATTGGGATAGAACATACCAAACTAATGGCAGCTGAGTTGGCATCTTACATGGAATTGCATGAAGATCAAGTTCTTGTGGCGTCCACAGGAGTAATAGGAGTTCCCCTTCCAATTGATATTGTAACTGATGGGATTAAGAACACGTACCAGAAATTAGGAAATTCAAGTAGGGATGCGAGTTTGGCAGCAGAAGCAATTATGACAACAGATACACTTCCCAAAGAAATTTCAGTTGAATTTTCTATTGATGGAAAGAAAATTAGAATTGGGGGCATGGCTAAGGGTTCGGGTATGATTCATCCTAATATGGCAACGATGCTCGCTTTTATCACTACAGATATTAACATTTCTAGAGATTTACTGGATAAAGCGTTTAAAGAAAGTGTTGATGAATCGTATAATATGATCTCCGTGGATGGAGACACGAGTACAAATGATAGCGTTATTATTTTAGCTAATGCCATGAGTGAAAATAAAAAAATTAAGGAAGAAAATGACGAATATCTCATATTCAAACAGGCCTTACATCAAGTCAATACCCATTTAGCGAAAGAAATTGTAAAGGACGGGGAAGGCGCGAGTAAATTTATTACAGTTCATGTGAAAGGGGCAACCTCAAAAAGTGAAGCAAAAATTTTATGTAAATCTATTATTACGTCTAATTTGGTCAAAACTGCATTTTTTGGGGAAGATGCAAATTGGGGTAGAATAGTTGCTGCTATGGGGTATTCTGGAGCAAAATTTGATCCTTCAAAAGTTTCAATTAAATTATTCAATGGAGCTCATTCAATTGAGCTCATGCAAGAAGGTACACCACTTCAATTTGATGAAATCTTAGCCAAGAATATACTTAAGAAAAAAGAAATCACAGTTGAGGCAATATTGAAGGAGGGAATAGGTGAAGCAATTGCATGGGGATGTGATTTAAGTTATGATTATGTACGAATTAATGGAAGTTATAGGACATAAAAGGTGGTTTTCTATGAAAGAAAAGATTGGAGAAGCTAGAATCTTGATTGACGCTCTCCAATACATAAAGCAATTTTTTGGTAAGACGATTATCATAAAATACGGGGGGAGTGCTATGAAGGATCCTAAACTTAAAAGAAGTTTTATAGAAGATATTGTGTTTATGAACTTGGTGGGTATGAACATCATAATAGTTCATGGAGGAGGACCCTCAATAAATAAAATGTTAAAAAAATTAGATATTAAACCTAAATTTTTCAAGGGATTCAGAGTTACAGATGAGGAAACCATGGAAATCGTTGAAATGGTATTAGCGGGGAAAGTAAATAAAGATATTGTTAATAATATACAAATACAGGGTGTTGATGCTATAGGGTTATCGGGGAAAGATGGAAATTTATTGCAAGCTCAGAAGAAAACCATTGATGGGGAAGATATCGGTTTTGTGGGTGAAGTAGTTGATGTTAATATAAAGCTTTTACAAGAAATAGTGAAAAATTCCACTATTCCTGTGATTGCCCCAATTGGTAAGGATAATTTGGGGACTACATATAATATAAACGCTGATGATGTTGCGTTGGCAATTTCCAAAGCATTAAATGCCGAAAAATTAATTTATTTAACGGACGTATTAGGAGTACTTCGTGATGTAAAAGATAGTAAATCTTTAATAAGCGAAATGAATCTGGATCAAGCTCAAGAGTTTATAAAAAATGGAGTGATTTCTGATGGAATGATTCCGAAAGTAAAGTGTTGTGTAGATGCAATTCAAAGTGGGGTAAAAAGTGTTCATATTATTGACGGAAGGATTGAGCACAGTTTATTATTGGAGATACTTACCCCTCATGGGATTGGTACTATGTTTAACAATTAATACATAAGAATTTGTAAAAAAAATAGGTTGAATTATATGGTTAATGAATGGATTGAGAGGGGAAATAAGGTTATAATGAATACCTATAGCCAGTTTCCTATTGTTTTAGAAAAAGGAGAGGGAGTACATCTTTGGGATAGCGAAGGAAAAAAATATATGGATTTTGTAGCTGGAATTGCCGTAAATGCGCTTGGTTATAACAATTCTGATTACGTTAAAGAAATCTCAGCACAGTTAACAAAATTACAGCACTGTTCAAACTTGTATTGGATGCCACCTTCAATCGAATTAGGGGAATTGTTAGTTGAAAATAGCTGTTTTGATAAGATTTTCTATTGTAATAGTGGAGCAGAAGCAGTAGAAGCTGCGATAAAGTTAAGCAAGAAATATGGAAAGAAGATTCATGGGGAACATTGTACTGAGATCATCACAATGAAAAAATCGTTTCACGGGAGGACGATGGCTACAGTAACGGCAACGGGGCAAACAAAATATCAAAAAGGATATGATCCCCTCTTACCAGGATTTTCCTATGTCGAGTTTAATAACTTTGAGGATCTTGAGAAAAAGGTCAATAAAAACACTTGTGCGATTATTATTGAACCCGTTCAAGGAGAGGGAGGTATCAATCCCGCCGAGAAGAATTATTTACAACAAGTAAGAGCTCTTTGTGATAAAAATAAGATCGTCCTTATTTTTGATGAAGTGCAATGTGGAATAGGAAGGACTGGAGAACTTTTTGCTTATCAAATATTTGACATAAAACCAGATGTTGTCTCATTAGCAAAGGGATTGGGTGGAGGATTTCCAATTGGGGCCATGATGGCAATCCAAAGTAAAGCTGATGCTTTTCAACCGGGAGACCATGCTTCTACATTCGGGGGTAATTATTTAGCGTGTACAGCGGGTAAAGTAGTAATTAATAAACTGTTATATGAGGGGGTGCTTGAGAATGTACAAAAGCAAGGTGACTATTTCAGAGAGAAATTAATTGGAATGCAGAAAAGATATGAAATAATCAAGGACGTAAGGGGTTATGGATTGATGCTTGGAATCGAACTGAATTGTCCCGTTAAAGATATCGTTGGTGAGTCCATGGAAAAGGGGTTACTGATATTAGGGGCGGGAGAAAATGTTATCAGATTCGTACCACCACTGATTATTAATAAGGAAGAAATTGATGAAGGGTTGGCTATTTTAGAAGATGTATTAGACCACGTTAATAACTAAAAAGAGTTTATGGGCATGATAAAAGCAGGAATAATGGGAGCAACGGGTTATGTAGGATCAGAATTAGTGAGAATCCTATATCATCACCCTGAAGTAGAAATTAAAGTTCTCTCCTCTAAAAATCATAATAACCAAGAATATACTTCAATATATGAGAATTTCAGAAAAATTTGTGAAATGAAATGCCAGGAAATTGATTTTAAATCGATTGGGGCCCAACTTGATGTACTTTTTTTAGCATTGCCTCATGGAGAAACCTCTAAACTATTAACAAACTCCCTTTTAAATACCGTAAAAATAATAGATCTTAGTGCTGATTTCCGGTTAAAAAACGCGGATGTATATGAGGAGTGGTATAATATTGAACATAATAATAAAGACTTGTTAAATAGTGCAATTTACGGTCTTTGTGAATGGAACCGAAATAAAATAATAAATTCAAGAATGGTGGCGAACCCTGGTTGCTATCCAACGAGTATCTTATTAGGTTTATTACCTCTTATCAAAGAAGGAATTATTGAAAAGGAAAACATAATAATTGATGCGAAATCAGGGGTCTCTGGTGCGGGAAGATCTTTAAACCTTCCTACACATTACACTGAATGCAACGAATCTATTAAAGCCTATAATGTGACATCCCATCGACATACACCAGAGATCGAGCTGTTTCTAAATGAGGTATGTGGATTTAATGCATCCATAACTTTTACAGCACACCTTGTTCCAATGAATAGAGGAATCTTAGCTACGGGTTATGGGATCCTTAACAAACCCTACAAATATGATGAAATTAAGTATGTTTACGAGAAGTATTATAATAATGAATATTTCATCCGCTTAACACAAAAGGGTGTTCTCCCTGAAACTAAATGGGTTAAGGGGTCGAATTATTGTGATATTGGATTTGTCATAGATAAAAGGGC
>JAEOTL010000433.1 GCA_016839845.1 Promethearchaeota archaeon | reverse complement strand
TATATTTTTCTACCAACTCAGAAAATTCTTTCACATCGAATCGAGAAGTAACAACTTGCGAAGCACCTAACCAAATTGCTTGGTTCATACAAACATTAAGACCATAGATGTGGTAAAGCGGAAGTACAGTCATCGCAATATCAAAATCACTTAATTCAAATGTCATACCCCCTTGGATCACATTCGAAACCATATTATAGTGGGTGAGCATTGTTCCTTTAGGTAAGCCCGTAGTCCCACTCGTATACATTAGTGCGGCAAGATCTTCTTTAGGACTGAATTCATACTCTGGAGGATCGGGTTCCGTACTTTTCATAAGTTCTGACCATCTAAATACTCCCTCCGGTATTTCAGGATTCTCATCATCTTCTTCTGATTCGATGATGATAATTATTTTAATGTTTGTTTCATCTTTTACTGAAGCTACAATGGGGTATAGTGGCGCGAAAACGACAATAGTTTCAGCTCCCGAGTCTTTAGCTTCGTATTTGACCTCAGTTTCTTTAAACTGAGGATTCATAGGAACCAAAATTGCTCCCGCTTTCTCTAAACCATAAAACGAGATTTCCCATTCGATTGAATTGTGAGCATATAGGGCAACCCGATCGCCTTTTTTCACTCCCAAGTTTTTTAGAGCTGTAGCGAATATATCTACTTGTTCTTTAAATTGTTTAAAAGTTAGTTCTCTCGGATAAAGAAAAGCTAATTTATCTGGAAATCTTTTTGTTGTGCTTTCCAAAACTTTATGAATAGGAATTTCAGGATAATATAAGTGACCTCTTTTATATCTAACCATGTGAATGAACTCTTTAATTTATCATTTCCTATAGATAATTTTTTAATTTCGATGAAATGAATTTGTTTTGCTTATATAAAAAATTAGTGCAACTGAAATCGTCTATCCATAAATTCATTTTTTAACCTCATTAAAGGCTATAACATGGTGAAAACATTTATAAATGTTAAAATAGAATATTAATTGCTTTTACTTAAAAGCTTATTTAATTAAAAAAAAAAAAATAGAGAGGTTTGTTATTTATGGAAAGAGACAAACGAATCAAACTATGTTTTTTAATTTCTGTAGTGATAGTCTTTATTTCCGGTGGATTGGCTGCGGGATTTCAGACTAATTTTGGAACTATTGATGTTCAAGAAGTTGCCATAACAGATGACCTTGGAAATAAAATTGTAGCAAAATTATATCGCCCTGTAACTGCAACCGCTAGTAGTCCAGCACCTGGAGTTCTAGGGATTCATGGTTATAATAACGATAAAGACGTCCAAAGGCCTGCTTCACTGGAGTTAGCTAAAGCGGGTATTGTAGTTTTAGCAATTGATAGAGCTGCTCATGGAGACTCTGAAGGAGAGGAAGAATTTCTTGTTGGATGCCTTGATGCTGCATACAAATGGTTAGCTGGGTGCTCCTTTGTAGATGGAACTAGTATGGGTCTTTTCGGTCATTCTATGGGATATATATTAGGTTCAATTGTAGCAATGTTGAATCCAGACCATGATGCATGTATATTTGAAACTTTTCCTCCATTTTTGTACAATTTTACTCTACTACATAATGTATTACATATCTGGTCAGAATATGAAGAATGGTACGATCTTCCATTCTATTACATCTCTGGTACACTACCTACCCCGTTATATACAGGAGATTTAACAGTAGATCAAGTAATAGCTCAAGGGATGACCATTCTTGAATTAAATGCCGGCATAGCTCCAGGCACTGGTGAAACTGGTACAACTTATGGCAGTTTTCTAGCAGGGGATGCATATAGAGAATATTTAGCATCAGGGTTAACTCATCCTGGTCAAACTATGGATCAAACTTGCACCGCAGAAATTGTAGCATGGATGTTACAAGCTTTATCGGGATTATCAGAAACTGATGCGTGGGCAATCGCTGCTCCTGTAAGCCAAACATACATAATATTAGAAGTCTTTGGAGGTTTAGCGTTGCTTTTTAGCTTTGTATCTGTTATTTTCTTGTGCTTATTGCTATTGAAAACCAAATTCTTCGAGGAAGTTAAACAACCTATGCCTGAACGTGTTATTACAAAAAACAAGATAGTATGGTGGATTTTTGCTTCAGTTAATACGGTAATTGCGGGGATCTTCTTCGGGTTGTTTACACACGCAGACGAACACTGGGCTGCAGGAGGAGCAGCCACTTGGGGCGCCCCATGGCTTATGGGTATGATAAATAATTGGGCAGGATTTTATCTCACAACTGCAGCTTGTGCTACCTTTTTAGTAAGCTTATGGGTTCTACTTTCTAATAGGAAAGAGAGAGGAAATGTAACATTCTATGATCTTGGAGTTACCTATGATAAGGAAAAATTCTTTACAACCTTTAAGAATAAAGGACACTGGCAAATTTTTGGAAAAACTGTATTACTTGCCCTAATATTTTGTGGATGGATGTATCTGCTCGTAAGTATATTCCAAACATTCTTCTTAATCGAATTCAGAATTTTCTGGACATTTGCAAAAATGTTTACTCCCCAACGATTCTTAATGTTTTTACTTTACCTTCCAATATTTGTACCGTTTTTCCTAGTGAATGGTGGAGCGTTCTTATTTGGACAAATTCGACAAGAAGAGGGTAGTACATCAATAAAAACCCATTTAATTTGGTGGCTTAAAACTTTGTTTGCTATGTTGCTTGGACTCTTAATTCTATTCTTGGTTCAATACATTGGAGTAGCTTTTGGTAATTACCCATACAATGGCGCAAGTTTCCAACCAATAATGCCACTCCAATTGATGTCAGCGTTACCTTTGTCTGGATTACTTTATTTCTTCATGATCTTCTTCTATCGTAAAACGGGGAAAATATATCTTGGTTCATTTTTTGCAGCCATCATTACAGTGTGGTTCTTTACGGTTGGTACCGTTGCAGCAGCAGGATTATAAAAATTAAATTTATTCAACTTTTTTTTTTAATCTATTTAATTGAATTAGCCGAATTATATATGAAATTCAGATATTATTAAATGAATTTATTTTATTTGTAAAAGTTTAATGCAAAAGAGAATACAGTATATATTAACCAATTAAAATTGTAATACAATAAAAAAATGGAAAACACGAAAGTCGTTAACGGTCAAACTGGTGAGGAACATTTTCTTCTAGGAAACGTGGCGATTGTGCGCGGTGCTTTAGAAAGTGGTATAGATGTTTATACTTACTATCCAGGTACTCCAAGTTCAGAAGTAGGAGAGGTATTTACTAAAATATTTAGAGAAACAAGTATGAGATGGGTGGAGAGCAGTATAAATGAAAAAGTTGCAGTTGAGGTTGCGGGTGCTGCATATGCTCGCGGAGCAAAAGTTATGGTTGGGATGAAAAATGTAGGATTGAATGTTGCCTCTGATCCGTTATTTGCCCTTGCTACAACGCGTCCAAATAACGAGAATTCAGCTTGCGTTATCTTAGTAGCAGACGATCCTCAGCAGTACTCGAGTGCTGTAGAAATGGATTCGAGGTATTACTTAAAAATATTTAAAATACCCGCTTTGGAACCTAGTAACCCTCAAGAATGTTTGGAATATACTAAACACGCGTTCGAGATTTCGAGAGAATTGAAAATTCCCGTTTTTTTGAGACTGGTAACAATGGTATCTCATGCGAGAAGTAATGTAATTTTTGGAGATATAAAGCACTCTGAGATTAAAGACATCTTTGATCTTACTCCTGAGTTGAACATTTCGTCCAGATTATATTTTCTAAATTTGAAACAAGATCAAATATATAACAGACTTCAGCGGGCGCTAAAGCTTTCAGAAAGCAGTACATTAAATAATATTGAAAACGAGAATTATATGAACGAATATGGGTTAGGAATTATCACAAGCGGAGTATCGTATAACTATGTGGCTGAAGCTCTTGACCACCTTAAATTAAAAGCACCTATTCTTAAACTCGGTTTTATAAATCCTCTTCCAGTAAGAAAAATCGTATCGTTTATTAAACGACATCAACAAATCTTTATTGTAGAAGAAAACGACGCTTATATTGAAACTCAGATTTTAGCGATTGCTCAAATGAATGGAATCCAAACGAAATTTTATGGGAAAGATCCGTTTTCTTATTCAAAAGAAAATTCATTTTTGAATTATGTTGGGGAGATAAATCCAACTAAGGTCGCTCTTGCGCTAATAAAAATTACAAAGCTAAAACCAAAAATAGATCTAAATCAATATAAAGAAAAGATTTATGAAGTAGTCAAAAGAAAACCCGTACTTTGTCCAGGCTGTCCATATGGCACGGTTGGATACGCTTTAGAGAAGGCAGTTAAGAAGTTGGAAATTGATTTGGGAAAAGAAGTTTATTTTTATCAAGACATAGGGTGTTATACGCTTCTATCTTTCTCACCGTATAATTTTGCTAATGTGAAGTATTGTATGGGATCAAGTATAGCGTTAGCCCAGGGAGTTGCTCACACTGACGATAGTTTGAATATAGCAATTATTGGGGATGGAACTTTTTTTCATTCGGGCATACCTGCGTTAATAAACGGTATTCATCACAAAGCACCAATATTAGTATTGATTTTAGATAATGGTTGGATTGGAATGACAGGACAACAACCCCATCCCGGAAGTGATACTCTTCACTACCTGGAGGGACCCTTTAAGAAAAAGATAGATTTAAACAAGCTTTTAGAAGGTACAGGCGCTAATTTCAGCATAATTAAACGTCAAAATCGAGGCGAAGGGAAATACTCAGAAAGATTAAAAGATTTAATTTATAAAAAGGGGCGTCTTGTCTTAGAGGAAAAGGAAATATATGCTATTGTAGTAGAAGACGAATGCGTCCAAAAACACATTCAAAGGAACAGAAATGAAGTTAGTTACATCGATGAGGCTTTATGTACCAATTGCGGTGTATGCTATACTCAATATTTCTGTTCCGCTTTATATGAGCAAAACGAAAAAGCTCATATAAATTCAAATGAATGCCTAGGGTGTGGTATATGCGAAGAAATATGTCCAAACAATGCAATAATAGGAGGAGATAACGATGAGTTCGAATGACAATACAATTGTAATTACCGGCTTAGGTGGACAAGGTTTAATTAGATTTTTACAAATTTTAGGAAGTAGCTTGATGCGAGAAGGATACAAGGTAATAACTTCTGAAAAACATGGCTTGAGCCAGAGGGGAGGAAAAGTAACTTGTTTCCTTCGTTTTGGAGAGAAGAATATGGCTCCAATCCCTATCGTAGGTTCAGCTGATATGATAATCGCTACTGAAAAAGCATGTATTTTGGACGTACTAGAATATGTAAAACACGATCGAAGCTCCAGGTTAATTATTGCAAACTATGAAAATAAGGTTCAAAATATTGATTATCCTTCAGAAGATTATCTATTAAAAGTCCTGAATGAGGTTTCGGATAGTATTAACTATCTTCCGGTGATGCAAATCGTCTCAAAATTAACGAATCTAAAAATCATAAATATAATTATTTTAGGGTATATTTTGAAATTTCTTCCAATAAAACAGGAAGAAATTAACCAATCTATAAGTCAATTTTTTACTGGGGATCTTTTGGTTCTAAATCGGAAAGCGTTTGTAGAAGGGACAAATTTAAAATAAGAAAATAAGTAGAAAATTGTAAGAATTAAAGAAGGAGTTGCGTAAAGGTTTTATTTCCGATTAAGCGTTTTTCAGGTGGAATATTGTCTCTCACTTTTACCATTTTTATCGCGTTATTTGGACAGTTTGCAGCACATATACCGCATCCTATGCATAATTCATCCCTCACAACCATCATTTCATCAGAGGAATCTGACTCTTGGGGCCACCTATGAAAGATCGCATCGTTAGGACACTTTTTCATACATATCTCGCATTTCGTACAAGTTTCCGCATCAATTTGGGGAGCATAATTTGAGGGATTTGCGCCCTTGACATGAAACATTTTAGCTGGAAACAAAGCACCACAATGACAACCGCAACAATTACAGAAAAAATGTGAAGATTCATAGCCTTTATCTTCGATTGCGTTATGTACTAATCCTCTTTTTTCTGTTTCTTTAATGAACTCAACTGCTTCCTCTTTATTTAGAACCTGTGCTCCAGGTACATTAGCCATCATGGTAGATGCTGCTCCTGCGATGAAACACCCCATTTCTGAAGGTGCAACCTCGCATGGTT
>JAEOTL010000082.1 GCA_016839845.1 Promethearchaeota archaeon | reverse complement strand
GAACAGGAAAAGGACAATTTAGTGTATATTACCATGTCAACTGGAATAGGTGGTGGTGTTATTTGCAATGGCCATTTATTATTAGGGAAAGAAGGCAATGCTGCCGAAATAGGGCACGCATTAGTTGAACCTCGAAGTACAGTCAAATGCAACTGTGGTGCGCGCGGATGTTGGGAGGCTTATAGCTCAGGTACGGGTGTTCGTAATAGAACCCTTACTGCCTTATCGGAAGGGAAACTTAATGGGGAAAAATTACTGAAAATTGTTGGAAATGATGAGGCTAAGATAACTGCTAAAGAGGTGTTTCAAGCAGCAAAAGAGGGGGATGAGCTTTCAAAGGATGTGATTGATAATTCGATTTTTTATACGAAAGTGGGAGTTGGATTAGTCAATAATTTTTATGATTGTTCTTCAATATTTTTTGGTGGAGCTTTGATGAAAGATAAAGATCAGATAATACCCTTTCTCACTGAGCAATTTGAAACAGATCCCTTTAAATTCACAATAAATAATCCTCCGAAAATGAAAGTAACGAAATTTGAAGACGAAATTGGTTTAAGAGGAGCATTGGTTTATGTAAAATATATATTAGAAGACCATAAAGTGATAAGTTGAAACTAAGGTATTTATTGAGCAAGTTACATGGAAAGGGATAATTTAATTTTTACTGGAAGCGGGATCCGTGGGATTGCGGAAAAAGAACTCAATTTCAATACTGCAAAAAAAATTGCGATAGCTTACGGCTTATGGCTTAATCCAAAAGATAAGAGGATCATCATCGGTAGAGACACGAGACCAAGCGGAACTGTAATTGAAAAGGGAATAGTCGAAGGACTAGTAACAATGGGATTCAAAATAATTTACTTAGGTGTCTGCCCTACACCTGTGGTAATTTATACTAAAAATAAATGTAATATTCCAGGAACGATAATAATAACGGGATCTCATAACCCTCAAGAATGGAACGGCTTAAAATTACTTTCGACAAATACATTTCTGAGCAAAGATGAGATGAGCAAAATTTCAAGAACAATTGATCAAATTGATCTTAATGCATATTCATCAAATAAGAATAGTCTAAAAAACCATGTAAAACCTTATAATCCTCTTCCTAGTTATATTAAAGACCTTACCAATTATGTTGATCTTAAACAGGTAAAGAAAAAAAATGATCTTAAAGTGATAATAGACACTGGAGCGGGAGCGGGAAAATATGGAGCTCCTCAAATTCTACGAGAATTAGGATGCAATTTAAAGTTAATAAACAATGAAATGCTTGTAAAGGGAACTTTCCCCCGAGAAATCGAGCCAATAGAGAGCAATTTAACAGATTTAATCATGGAAGTATGGCAAAACAAGTTTGATATTGGATTTGCGTATGATTCTGATGCAGACAGAATTGCTATTATTGGAGAAAATGCGGTATGTTATCCTGAAGATATCGGTATTGCACTTATTACCGAAAATTATTTAAAACATTCTTTGGAATCAGACAAAGAAATGATCTTTGTTACCAATTTAGCATCATCTTTAAGGTTTGAAGTATTAGCTGAGAAATATAACGCCCACGTAATAAGGACTCCAGTTGGGGAGAGATTTCTAGTAGAAAAAATATATTCTTTAGTTGAAGAAGACGCTTCTAGAATCTGCAAACGATTGATTTTTGGGGGAGAAGGCTCATGCGGGGGTTTTATATATCCTTATTTTAATAATACACGGGATGGAATTTTTGCAGCAGCGAAGATAATTGAGATTTTGGTACAATCAGGAAAAAAGGTCTCAGAGTTGGTTTCTACTCTTCCTAAATATTATACACATCGAGAAAAAATCAATGTTAATAATCGGGACTTAGAACAAATCATTTCTATGCTAAAAAGGGAATTAGAACAGGAGGGAGAAAAGGTAGAACAAATCAATCTTGATCTAAGGTGGGGAGAGGATAAGGAATGGTTTATTTTAATACACCCTTCAAATACAGAGTCAGTGTTAAGAGTTATAAGTGAAGCTAAAAGGAAATCCTTAGCGAGAATATATTGCGAAGCAACAGCGGAACTTGTAAAGTTAATCATCTCTCGATTTTAATTTGATCATTATTTTCTATTTGAGAAAGAGAGGATTATTCAACCCATTCTTTTCCCATTTGCTTTATCAAATCAATACCCTCAGTAAGATTTAAATAGTAGACTTTCTTTTATTTTCTTTAAACATATTTGTTGGTAAAATCATGGCAATTAAAGATTATAGATGGATTGGCTTGGACGGGAGAAATATACTACTCCGTGTTCCATCTCGTAATACATCAAAGACCATGACATTAATGTACACAGAATTTAGGGAACATTAGTGTAATTAACTATCCTAATAAATACATAGAAACCAACAAAATTCTTTGACTTTTCATTATCCTTGACGCAGAGTTTTTACTCTGTTAGTTAGTTCTTAACGTTACTTCACCATATTCTCTACTACTTGTAAGGCTTTTTATCCACATAGATTTAAGACCCCCATTAGGATAATCAAATATGTTTTATTACAAAAATGAATATTAAAAAGAAATAAAAAAAGTATAAAAAAAAGAGGTGAAAATTTTGTTAAATTTAAACGAATTGGCAGAAGAAAGAGAAGATCTTTTGTTAGAAGAGGTAAAAGAAGAATTAAAAGCAAAATTGCTCAAGTTAAACGGAAATAAGCAACGCAGGAAACAAGCGAAACTTCAAAAAGAAAATTGTAAGTTACGCGAGCTTAAAATCAATGGATTGTATAATCTTAGATATCGACAAGAAAAGGAAGAGTACTTAAGAAAACTTGAAGCAAACAAAGCCTGTTTAAATCTTCTCAACTAATGCTAAGACGATACAAAATATTGCAGAATTGATAAAAATGACGATAAATCATTATGTAAAGGATGCGGAAATAAAAAATTTATAATTAAATAGTTTTTTTTTAGGTTCTATTCTAATTTTTTCAAACCCTTAAATATTCAAAATCTTATTTATTAATTTCCTCTAGAATTCTCATTGCTAATTTTTTACCAACAATTTTTGAAATTTCATCCAAGGAGGTTTTCTTAATGTTATCTACACTCCCAAAATGGTTAAGTAGTTTATTCCGGGTAACTGGTCCCACTCCCTCAATATCATCCAAGACAGAGCCTGTAATACGTTTTTTCCTTTGTTTTTTTTGCAACCTAACAGCAAATCTATGGGCCTCATCTCTAACTCTCTGGAAGAGTTTTAAAGTTTGAGAATTTGCGGGGAGAATAACTGGATCCTTCTGATTAGGAAGGTATAGTTCTTCATATTTTTTAGCTAATCCCACAATTGGTATATTAAGGCTTAAATCCTGTAACACGGAAATTCCTGCGTTTAACTGACCTTTTCCACCATCAACCACTATTAGGTCAGGAAGTTCATACCCTCTTTTTAAGAGCATTGAGTATCTTCTTCTGATAACCTCTTTCATCATTGCTACATCATCTGGTGTCGATTTGCTTTTAATTTTGAAATGTCTATAGTATTTATTGTATGGTTTAGCGTCTAAAAAATAAACCATCGAGCCAGTTGCATCAATACCCT
>JAEOTL010000076.1 GCA_016839845.1 Promethearchaeota archaeon | reverse complement strand
CTAATACATAATTCTACAATTGAATTATTAGAAAGGGTAGGAGTTATAGTAGAATCATCCGAAGCAAGAAATCTGCTTAAAGAGAGTGGTGCAATTGTAGATGAAGCTAATAAAGAAAATTTTGTAAAATTTCCTGAATCACTTATTAAAGAACAGCTTAAAAAAGTTCCAGAAGAGTTTACTTTGTGGGGACCGGATGGATCTTTTTCTTTTAATGTCAATACAAAAGATACTGTATTTGCTACTGTTGGCACTCCGGTGAAGATTTACGCCCCAGAAAAGAAGAGTGGAGTACGTAAAACGAAATTAAAAGATACAATAAGTCAAATCCGTATAGTTGATAGTTTAAAGAATATCGTATGCTCACATGTAGATGTTTGGCCGAATGATGTGCCATTTCTTGAGTTACATTGTCATGCTATCCGTGAATGGGCTCGTCATAGTAAAAAACCTTACGGACTTGGATGCTATGGAAAGGTTGCAAGTCAGGATATGATGAACCTAGCTTCCATTATCGTAGGTGGAGAAGAAGAATTAATAAAACGACCCCGTTTTATTGGATTTTTTAATCCTACAAGCCCACTAATGCTTACTCAGATTATGATTAACGGGCTCTTTATATTTGCAAAATATAAACAACCCACTATAATTGCTCCTGCAGCCAGTGCGGGGGCAACTGCTCCAGTAACACTAGCGGGACTTATAACTCAAACTAATATGGAAACTATTTCATCAATTGTATTAACCCAATTAATTAATCCTGGAGCTCCAGTTTTTTATTCAACGATGTCTGCCCCAATGGATCCTCCTACGGGAAATGTATCGTGGGGTGCTATTGAGATCGAGCTCATCACTGCTGCATTCGCACAATTAGGGAGATATTATAATATCCCTTCGCGTGGTCCAGGAGCAGTGACTGATTCAAAGTGCTTCGATATTCAAAATGGGTATGAGCGTTTTATGACACTCTTTTGTTCAGCAATGGCAGGAATTAACTACATAACCTGCGCTGGAACATATGAATCGTCCCTTTCGGAAGCGTTAGAGTTGCTTGTAATTGATGACGAATTAATTGATATTGTAAAAAGGGGTATAGATGGTATAAGAGTTAATCCAGAAACTATTGCTATGGATGAAATTGAAAAAATAGTGACTTCAACCAGGAATTATTTAGGTACAAAGCATTCAGTAAAGAATATACGGAAAGAGATGTTTGTACCTAAACTTGCAAACCGAGAACGGAGAGGAATATGGAAGAGAAATGGCTCTAAAGATATAATCCAGGTAGCTAGAGAGAAAGTAAACGATATTTTAGAAAAACAAAAAGGTCCAGGACTTAATGAGGATATTGAGTTAAAATTAGCAGAGTATACAAAGAAAGTTGCAGCTCGAACCATGGATGACTATCAAAAATTAGAAGGAATAGATAAATCAGCTTCTACTGATTCAGTACCAGGGATAAAACTTGATCAAGAGTGATTAAATAATATCCAAAATTTACTGTTACTTTATTTTTTAACTTTCTTTCTTATATTTTAAAGCTTAATTAATTGCAAAAGGGAGATCAAATATCAAATCAGTTCTTACGCCTTCTGATGATCCACGGGAATTGCATGGAAAACGCCTTTATGGCTATATTATAGGAGGTTTTGGATTCTCTTTAGCAAACATGTTAAGCGGTGTATTTGTTTTTCAATATTATGTATATACGATTAATCTGAACTCTTTACTTGTTTCGATCGGATTAACTATTCAATTAATCGTTGCTGCGCTATTTTCAGTTCTCTGGGGAGTCATTATTGACAATAAAAAACCCGGAAAGTTCGGAAAACGTAGACCATATTTGTTTTATGGGCTCCCAATCTGGGTTGTAACGGGTATTTTACTTTGGCTTCCACCATGGTATTGTCCAAAAGATAATTCAATGTTTTGGCCGACGGCAATCTATTTTTGGGTTATTATCACAATAAAGGCAATAGCTGGAACATCAGTAATAATAGCCCATGCTTCAATGTTCCCGGAACAATCTCAAACTGATAAAAATAGACAGAAAATAGCATCAGTAGGAACTATATGGCAAATTAATGCTTCAATTTTAGGTTTGCTAGTACCTATAGTTGTTCAAAGTATACTCACAGATCCTGAAAATGTCAAATGGTGGGAACCTTCAGGAAAAATAATTCTTTTTTATATGCCTTTAATAGGTGCTACGTTTTCCATTTTTGCATTATTTTGTATTGTTCTAACATTTTTCTCGGTAGATGAAAGTTTTCATGAAACCACATTAGAAGAAGTAATAGAAAAAGTATCCTTTAACATGGTCTTTCGTCAAATGGTTATTCCAGCTAAGGATAAGAAGTACAGAAAATTTATGGCTATGGGTTTATTTTCAGGGATTTCCGGCAGAATAGTTGGTCTCATAATAATACCATTTCTAACATATGTTATGTTATTTAGAGGGACTGACTATTTTATTTATGTTATTGTATCATTTAGCTGTAAATTTGGATGGTATTACTTTTGGAAAAAAGTACGTGAAAAACAAGCACTTGTTAAGACATTTTCGTATTGTATGGCTCTTTCTGTTATAGCATCGTTCTTAGAGCTTTTTTTCTTGATAGAAATACTTTCTTTTGAGTTTAAAATAGCGCTTTTCATAATTTCTTATGGTACTGTATTAGGTTCTATGTATGCGTTTGGATTGTTTAATGGGCCAGTATTTAGCGCATTAGTTTATGAGGCTGCGGCAAAGACAGATAATGAAAATGTGGATGAAGCTGTTTCTGCCATCTCAGGTGCGTATGTTGGATTAACAACATTTACAGGCTCGAT
>JAEOTL010000072.1 GCA_016839845.1 Promethearchaeota archaeon | reverse complement strand
TGGTTTTCTTTTAGTTTCCACAAAAGATTGGCATAGTAGATAATAAATTAAATCTAAGATTAATTGTTCATAAGTATAAAAAAAGTATAACAAAAAAAGCATAAAAACTTGACAAATTATAAGAAAAATGATACAAACATAAAAGGTATCGTATTTAGATACAAGAGTATCATAATAGGACAACATTGTATCTTCAATTCTGAAAAAATTAAACTATGGAGTTAGCTACAGTGGTTGTGGGTAAAAGAAAAAATAATCCCCTGCGGAAAGTTGCAATAACTGGGCATGTTCACGAGGACCTTAATATCGAGAGAGAGGAACTTAGAAAAATTGGAGCTTTAGTCATTGATGCAGATAAAGTAGAACCGGATAAACTTATTCAAATATTAAAAGATACAGATGCTTTATTAGTTGGGGATACAATAATAAATGAAAAAATGATAAATAACATGGATAAATGTAAAGTAATAGTTGAGTATGGTAGTGGTGTTGATAATATTGATATAGAGACAGCAAGCAATCGTGGAATAATAGTGACTAATGTCCCTGATTATGGAACTGGCGAAGTTGCTGATCAAGCAATTGCATTATTGTTAGCTTTGGCAAAGAAAATATGCAAGCTAAATTCCTCTGTTAAAACAATAGGGTGGTCTGAAGCTCGTAATCTTACCAAACTTATTTTTAGATTGAAAGATAAAATACTAGGCGTTATTGGTTATGGAAGGATCGGCAGAGCATTCGCAGAGAGAGCAAAGCCCTTCGGTTTTAAAATATATGTGTATGATCCTTATCAAAATACTGTAATAATAAAGGAACAAGGATTCTGGATTTCAACGTTTGAAAGTCTTTTAAAAGAATCAGATTTTATTTCAATTCGTGTTCCCCTAACCAAAGAAACATACAACCTTTTTAATGAACACACTTTTAGGTTAATGAAACAAACAGCATATTTAATTAATGTAGTAAGAGGAGCTATTATTGATGAAAATGCTTTATTAATACCGTTAAAAAAGGAATGGATAGAGGGAGCTGTTCTAGATGTATTGGTTGACAGTCCTGCTAAACCGAAAAATCCTTTGATTAATTATTTAATGAATAATGATAATTTGTTAATTGTTCCACACACAGCTTGGTACTCAGAAGAGTCTGAGAGAGAACTGAGGACGAGAGCAGTGAAAGAAGCCATTAGAGTATTATGTGGTGAAAAACCTGAATCTCAAGTAAATAAGTTATAATTTCGTTTTATTAAAAGATAAGGGGTGAAATAATGATGAGTGTTAGGAAATTAAAAGGCGCTATAGCAGCAACAATAACCGTATTTAAAGAAGATGAGTCTATAGATGAAGAGAGGACAATAAATCATATAAAATGGCTCTTAGATAATGGTGTCCAGGGTTTGGTAGTTTGTGGGTGTACAGGAGAATCAATTTCTATGTCAATAGAGGAGAAAAAAAGGGTAGCTGAATTAATTATTAGAGAATTTGGGAAAGAGGTTCCTATTTGTATAGGAACGAGTGAATATAGAACTACAAATACTATAGAGCTGAGTTTATATGCTCAAGACTTGGGTGCAGATGCGATATTAATATTGCCGCCTTTTACGATGGGTCTTAGCAAAATTCAGGTTTATGAACATTATAAGGATATTGCGAATAATATAAATATTCCAATAATTCTATACAATAATCCTGCCGCATCGGGTATTATTGTAGAAGTACAAGAAATGAAGAAATATTTTGAATCAGGGATTATTCATGGAGTAAAACTTACCTTAGATAATCCATCTCAAGTACATGAGCTAAAATATAATTGTGGTAAAGAATTTTCTATTTTTTATGGAGCAGACCTTTGTGCATTAGAGGGATTGCTTTGTGGTGCAGAAGGATGGATTTCAGGTATCATAAATTTAATCCCAAAAGCTTGCCGCTTACTTTGTGATGCTGCATCGAAAGGGAATGTAAATGATACGTGGCAATGTTGGGCAAAAATTTTACCGTTAATTAACTTAGAAACATATCTGGATTATAACAGAGAACCCCATTGGCTTTCATTTATTAAATCAGGACTTAATGCAATTGGATATGATGTAGGGAATCCAAGAAGACCGATTTTAGCATTAAATGATGAACACAAAGTAAAGATTGCTAATATTCTTTCTAAATTACTATGAAAATTATCAATGAAATTTATGAAGAACCGAGTAAATCAATTAATTAAATATATATTTCATGAAATCGTCTAATAAAGTTTTTTATAGGGAATGAAAATTTATTGATTGTTTCTTACTCGGTATGGTATTCAGATGAATATAAGAGGGAACTGTGGACAAAAGCTGTACAAAAAGTATTGAGAATCTTAAATGGAGAGAAACCTGGTTCCCTGACAAATCAGTAATTGCTTAAAAATCATGCTTGTTAAATGTCATACAAAGGGATCGAAAAAAAAAGCTAAAATAAGGCTAGGATTTCACAAAATCGGAGGATGGACGAGGGGGAATGGAATTTCACCTCCACAGAAGACATTGCTAATCTTGTGGGCTTTTTGGCTTCTAAAGAATCCGATTTTATCGTTGGTGCGTCGCTACTTATTACCGGTGGTCAAACGTGCGATTAAATAGTTTTTCCCTTTCTTAAGATACTCTATCCAACAAACTATTCATTTTTTAAGACATATTAAAAAAGTAAAGCATATTCATATGGGTGGCTTTTACAATGTATAAGATTACAATTAATGAAGGAGAAAGGTTTAGGAAGAAACCATAACCAAAGTGGGTTGTAGTGGGAGGAGAAGAGATCGAGACAATGAATGAGATGATAAGGTCTGGAATATGGGATACAATGGTCCAATGGAGAAGAGGTTTTGCATCTCAAATCCTCCACTGTTTCAAGTTTTAAAGGCATTGTAAAAACGTGGCTTTCAATGACGCCGATGGGCAGACCTGGAAAACCCGATGAACTCCAGGGAATAGCTCTTTATCTTGCATCTGAAGCCTCTTCCTTTGTAACCGGAGGAGTTTTTTCG
>JAEOTL010000051.1 GCA_016839845.1 Promethearchaeota archaeon | reverse complement strand
CTCAATATGCTACTTGTTTATATAAACGACCGTGTTCTCAATAAATCAGATTCAATAGGAAAAAGAATTAATCTTCTTAGTTATTCATTCTTAGTGTTTACTATTGTTGCCATGCTTCTATTATTTTTCTATACATTTACAGGATCGTTTATTGATATCTCTTTGATTATAGATCTAGTATTGGCATTAATGGGATTCATAGGAATTGGTATTTTTGGCATAACTTTAGCATATTTTGATATTAAAAATTTAGAGAATCGGGGTGTATGGAAAATTGAGTAGGAAAAAAGTTTTGAAAACAATTTTAAAGATACTTTGTACAGCAACGTTTATCACTGGTATTTATTTCAGTTATGTACTTTTTACCGGGGGATATGATAGGTATTCGGTATTATTGAGTGTGTTTATCCCACAAATTACGATTTATCTAATAATGATTTTTCTTGCAACTACTATATTATTCCTTAAACTTATCAACAAAGAAAGAAGACGTAAGTTATATTACGGAATAGCAATAACCGGGCTTTTACTTACCTTTATCATGAGTTTACCTATTATTACAACACCAGTTTCTATTCTTCATGCTGATTCAGAATTCAATGCTGCTTTTGGTAATAATTGGGAAAGTCAAATCCCAAATGGAGTAAAAGATAACTATTTCTTATCTTCACCGTTTTCTTTAGGACCAGCTTTCCTTGGATGGCCCAAATCTGATTGTATAGTAGAAAAAGATATTGAGTATTATAATGATGGTGAGATTAGACTGCTATTTGATGTTTATATGCCCAGATCGACAAGTGGTAATCTACCGGGAAATAGAAGTACAATCATAATGATCCATGGAGGAGGCTGGGCAACTGGAGATCGGGGACAAGGATTGCCAATACTAAGGTATCTCGCAGCTCAAGGATATATTATTTTTGATATTCAATATGGACTAATAGACTTATCTTCAGTTCGTGAATTATTTGCATTAGCCCCTTATGATGTTAATAACGTAGGTGAAAATATTACTGTGGTTGATCAAGTTAACCATATTGGAAATTTTACAAAAAGATTAGTGTTAGAGTACGCAACCAGTTATAATGCAAGACTTGACAGTGTATATGTTATGGGTGGTTCTGCAGGGGGACATCTTACAGGAGTTGTAGGATTTGGATACAATGAAGGAGATGGTATATATGCCTCATATCATAACAATACATTTTCAAAAAACATAACTATAAAGGCCATCGTACCACTTTATCCGGCAAATTCCATGAGAGAGATCGCTACTGGATTAGGAGAAGAATTATTAGGAGTTGATCCAGATTCTCCTTCAGATATATTCGAAGCATTTACTCCCTCAGAATTAGTTGATGCAAATGATCCTCCAGCATTAATTTTCCAAGGTATGTCTGATAGCTTGGTACGTCCACATATGTCAGCACAGATTGAAAATGCTATGGGCTTAGCAGGTGTAAAATGTTGCAGATTACTATTTCCATTTGCAGGACATGCAAGTGAGCTTTTAGTGAATAATCCTTACGGACAGGTTTGGTTATACTACTTAGAACGATTCCTTTATCTAACTCAATAATTTTTCAAATCTATTATCTAATACTTTTCCACAATTAGGACAATGTATTTTTGAATTACTACTTTTATCCAATTTAATAATTTTAGTTAATTCTCCTATTAAATTTGAGTAAATATCTTTTAACATGATATCCTCGATTGAAATTAATTTTAATTTTCCTTTCCGATACAATCCAAGTTTTTCTACCTTTCTTTTCATATATTCTTTTCCATAGTATCCCCAATATTCTATATAAACATCATATTTAGGGAGATACCAATCATATTTAATAGGGTCTCCTTTTACTCTTATTGTGTTTTCATATTCATGTGCAAGTCCAAGGCGATATAGGTGATTATCAATTATTAGTTCCCCCTTAGATTTTACGATGTGTCCATCAAGACATTTAAAGGATGTTGCTCTTTGGGGGAGAAATTTTTTCTTATACAATTTCAGAATCTTGAGAATTAGCCAACAAATAACACTAAAACATATAACAAAAATTATACCACCTAAAATGAAATATAGAACAATTTGACTGATGTTTGACCACCTTTAATAATTTTTGGACTGGCGATATCTATTTACTTTAT
>JAEOTL010000050.1 GCA_016839845.1 Promethearchaeota archaeon | reverse complement strand
TGACTCATTATTCTGGTTGTTGTATCCTCAGTCCAATAACCTGCACCAAAAGGAGTCGCATCCATAGTTAGATTGTATGTATTAACTGAGTATCCTGAATATGAAGTATTAAAGGGAATACCAATTCCAGTTGCAGTAAAATTATGAATCATATATAGTCCATCAAACAATCCAGAAACGGGTGGTACATAGCTAAAAACAGCATTAGTATTAAAGATTTCAAGTGTATAAGCACCCCCCCCAGAATCAAAATATCCTTTGATTAAAATTCCTGTACTCTTTTCATACCATGCAATACCTCCAGGAACAGATAAATCTTCTAATTGCCAAACTTCTACTGATCCATATCCTGGAATATTAAAGATTCTTTCTTTAGTTATATTAAACATATGATCTCCAGCACCATCCACCGAAATTGGAACAAGTTCATAAAGACTAACATTTGTAAAAATCCAAGTCGAGGCATGTGAGCCATTATTAAAGGGAAATGCTCCTCTTGACATACTAATTAAGCGAGTTGTCTCATCCTCTATCCATTTAGTAAGACCACCACCGGCAATCCACCATCTTACATTATAATTACTCCCAGAATCGTATTCATAAGTGAATCCTGAATTATAAATAGATCCCATGAACTGAAATGTATAATTTACAGCCATACCATCAAATATTTCAGCTTGTGAAGTCTTTATACTGTTTGTTACTTCCACTTTGCTTCGAGGATTATCATTTAAAATAGTGAAACTTGTAATCATCGGAAGAAAGAAAAGAAAAAGTGCTAACGATATCGTTAATTTAGATTTCAATTTTATTTTTCTCATGATTTATAACTCAAATTTATCAAGATTTCTTTTTTATAGATATTTTATTGTATTAAATTAATGGAAACCTACTATATATAATGACTTGTTTACATTTAAGTCAGTTTTTACAAGAATAGACAAGATAGAGAAAGTTTTTTTAAAGTTAGTGTATGAAAAACTCTGCTATCTTAAAAAAATTGTATATAGTATAGTAATCTCATTAAAAACAAAATGCAAGAATAAAAAAACTACTTAATAATTATTCGTTACCTTTTTGGAGATTATCTCCTTTAACATTATCAATGTTATACCTATCGTTCCAATTATGAATAGAAGATCAAATCCAGGTATTCCACCTCCTCCTTCATAGAGTATTATTACTGAAATGCAGTTTGAACGAGTATCTCCATACTCATTACATGCTACTACAATGAAATAATATATTCCATTAGAATACCCACTCAAAGGAAGCTCTCGTTCAGTAATTTCTTCTGTTAATATTATTAAACTTCCGTTAATTTCTGTTATAGAGTGGGAATGCTGATAGACTGAATAATTGACCGCTCCACTGGATTCAGTCCAGGAGAGATTGAAAGCACCATCACTATCATAAGGGGTATCCGCATCAGTATTCAGAGTAAATGGTTCGGGAGGTTGTTGAATATATACATTGACTTCAATGCAGTTTGATTTCGTTGCATAATAATCATTCTCAGCGACTACAATGAAGTAATATGTTCCATCAGAGTATCCCTCTAAGTGTAATTGGAGCGTCGTAGTATCTTCTATTAATGAAGTTAATGTTCCATTAATTATTGTTATATAGCGGGAATATTCATAGACAGTATACGAAAGAGCACCAAAAGATTCTGTCCACATTAAATCAAACATACCATCTTCATCAAGAGGAGTATTAGCATTTGTAGTTAAATCAAAAACACCTGGAGGAACATATATTCCTGAAGAATAAATTAAGATATCATCAATAAGCCAACCTCTATAATTATTACTTATGGAATCATACGTATCAAAATGAAATTTTATTTGAATAACCATTCCAATGTAAGCAGAAATATCCACCGTTATTTTCTCCCAGGGTCCAATATACACAGCATCGCTTTGATATAAAAGGTCCCATTCAGTGCCATTTGGTGATATAAAAACAAAAGATTCATCCCAACCAGATCCTTCACCTTCTCTCCAATGATAAAATTCTAATTTAGCATCTGAATAACCTGATAAATTAATAGGAATTGAAGTAAAATTACCCATTTCTCGGAACCCTGTATCATATGTTCCTATTGCTTCATCCCCGAACCACATTGAATGAGTTGGTGAATTACATGGATTCGTCCATGAACTACCATCATTTGTCAAATGCCATAGACCTGTAATAGATTCCCATTTAGATAATCCGTTTTCAAAATCATCATAAAACACTACCATACTAACAGTAACAAATTTACTAATGAGATTGTTGACAATGTAATCTTCACCAATAACATGTGGAGAGTATGCTGTAAAATTGTAAGTATTATATGCGAGGGGAGTCCAAGAATAGGTTATACTTATATTTTCTCCTGCAAGTAAAGTTGAAATTGTTGTTGAGTTGATAAGAACGTTATCTAAATACAAGAATAAGTCAACATTTGACTCATCACTTAATCCAAAATTAGTTACAGTTGTTTCAATTTTATATGTAGTACCATTTTCACAGAATGTAGGAACTTCAAGTGAGACCGTTAATTCATGATCCATATAACTAAAAACAACATTAGAATCTACAAACTCAAGCATATAACTACTTGTTCCTCCAGAAAAGGAAAATGACCCATTTAATAAGATTCCTGTAGTTTTTTCATAAAGAGCTACACCCCCTGGATTACTTAAATCCTCCAATATCCATACTTCAACTAATCCAAAACTAGGTAACAAATAATATGATTCCCCAGTAACCTCAAATAAATGATCTCCTTCAGCATCAACAGCAATAAATAGCATATCACCAACAGAAACTTCAGTAAAAATCCATACTGGTGTATGGTAACTATTCCCAAATTGCCATCCATCTCCACCTGAATTTTCCATTAATCGCGTTCTAGCATCGACATCCCAATACATATGAGATGTAGAACCAAATTCTTGAACATACCAACCAACATTGAATATAGATCCTGAAGAATGAGTATAGTTGAATTGAGATGGTTTATCATCACCAAATATACTAAAGGTATAATTAATGTACATATCATCAAATAAATGAATCTCATGGATAGTAATGGTTTTTGTAGCAAAATTATTTATCGTGTAAAATTCCCCACTTACGGGTGGAGCGTTACAAGAGAAATTATAGATTCCATATTCAAGCGGTGTCCACAGATACGTAATGGATTCATTTTCTCCTGAGAGTAGAGTTGAAATTGTTGTCGAGTTGACAGTGATATCATCAAGAAACAGAAATAGATCTACCTCATGCTCATCATAAATTCCCCGATTAATAACTGTAGCATTAATCGCATATGTATTATGTATATCAGGAATACTAGGTACTTCTAACTTAACCTTCAATTCATGATCTAATTCTATAAAGAAGGTATCTACATGTCCGGGTGTACTTTTTGGAACCATTGGAGATTCTGGAGTTGATTCTACTAAAATGCCTGATACATATCTTTCGACTTTGAATGAAGAAATTATACCTGTTGTGGTAGAACTACCTACATCCAGAAAAAAGTTAACCTCATCATTAGCATCGTAATAAGATTGAAAACCAGAAATATCTAAGCACATAAAATCAGGAAGTACATTAGCATCATCATATTCATACCAGGGAGTTGTAGTAGCTAATGGAGAACTCTGAGGTCCCACTCCTAATGTGGTAAGATTAAACATTCGGGTCGGTGCGGGATCAAACTCCCAAGTAGCAATTAAACTAGGAAGATGGTCTATTCTATCCTCAATGACACATAGATGAAGTAAAAAATCACCTAAAGCAAAACCTATTTCTTTTAAAGTGTCATATGTTAACCAATAATATCCATTATCTCCAAAAGATAACCCCCATGAATTAACTACTCGGAATGCGCCAACATCCCCATCATCTGATATACTATCATTAAATCCTACAATACATTGAGCATGATTATAGCTAACCGAATCATACTCTGTGGAAGATATAATATAATTACCATCTGAAAATCCAGCACTAAACTCACCAGCATCAAGGGCAAAAGTGACGGGAGAACCACTAGTTATCATACTCTTAATGGCATCAATAGTAGAATTGGGATTAAATTCATTAAAGTCCATGAGGTAATAATCATATGCTCTATGATAGGGGGCTTCTCGCCATGCAGTTTCATTTCCCCAGCTATCTACATCCGAATCATCGTAAGGCATAGAAGACATCGTAGCACACCCCCAATCTACAAGTATTTGAGCATTTGATGTCATCCAAGAGCCGTAATCTATAGGAGCGACTTTATTATATGTCCAAGCTGGGCTCAATAAATAATCCAAATTTCCTGAGCTTGCATCCCACCCATAATCTTTTGCCTCCAAATATCCATAAGTATAATATGTTGAAGCCCATGCCCCACAAGATCCTTGAGACATTTGATTTCCGACAGAAGGAAAATAAATTTCTGTTGAAAGATCATGTGTTGCTTTTGGTTTATGATGTTCAGATTCTGTTGTTGTGCCAATGATTGAAATTTTCCCCAATAAAAGCTCTAATTCTTCTTCTGTAGGTGGTGCTAAACCTGTACCATGCCCATCAATGATCTTGTTATAATTTTTTCCTTCTTCTTTTAAATTTATCATCGGTTTCATAGTATCTATGTCCTCTTGAGTAATATATTTAGCTAAGTAATTTATACCATTCATAGTTACTACAAATGTTTCAGAGGGATCATTATTACTCAAATTGAAGTCAATTTCATTACTTTCTTTTTGATTTCCATAAATAATCAAATTACCTAAATTTAAGACAGGTACAAACTGTAAGAGCATGATTGAGATAAAAACCCAAATAAAAATTCGAACTTTATTTGATAATTTCATATTGAATTCCATCTTTTATTGTCTTTACATATCAAGAATATTATGTTCTAAATTCATAGTTTAGTATTTATACATTTTTATCTTTTAAAAAAATAGCATATTTTGTCTACAATCACGTAATAATGAATCTTTATAATCTGTCTATTGTTTTATTAGTTTAGGTAAGTTAATAAATTTAGAATTATGGTGGATAGAGAAAAATTAACTGCTTTTGATACTAGAAGATATCCTGTACGCCCTCATATTGGAGTTGGCGTTCTTTTAGTTCGAGATAAAAATTTATTATTAATTAAAAGAAAATTTAATCCTGATGCTGGCTATTGGAGCATTCCTGGTGGACATTTAGATCTTGGAGAAAAGGTGGAAGTCGCAGCAGAGAGAGAGGCTTATGAAGAAACTGGTTTTAAAGTTAAAGTATCAAAGTTAGCTGGTATTATAGATAAAATAATGTACGATGACAATGGAGAAATTGAATATCATTATGTTTTAATAAACTATTTTGTAGAGCAGATAGAAGGAGATCCAAACCAGCCACCTAATGCTGCTGATGATGCTCTAGATGCCAAATTTGTACCTTTTAATAAATTAAAAGATTATAAATTAACTGAATCTTTAATTGAACTTCTAAAGCAATTAAAGATTGGATATAAATAAAAAATTGTAAAATTAATGATTTTTTAGCTAATAATCCTGTTTCGATGTTTTTTATTCAATTTTTGACAAAGAAGTAAATATTTAAATGAGAAACCATCATAATTAGACTTACAACGAAATCTAATTATTTAAAATTATAGATAAAAGAGGTATTGAATATGCCATATATAATTTCAACACTCAAATATCCAAGCCACATGCAAAATGAGGTTATAAAAAAATATCTTCAACTAGCACCAAAATATACGCTTGATGAAAATGTCGCGGAACAATTATGTGCGCCTGTAACCACAACTGAAAATGGTGTAATAGTTAAAAGTATCCACGAAGTAAAACCTGGAAAGCTTGAACATAC
>JAEOTL010000432.1 GCA_016839845.1 Promethearchaeota archaeon | reverse complement strand
TGTCATGAACCAACGTAATATTTCCAGATATCTCTCATTCATTTTTGTCTTCATAGTCATTTTCATTTTTTTATTTCAGATATTACCTTTCACTTTATCTTCACAAGATGATATTAATTTTGAGATTCACACTGAATTTGAGATGACAGAATTTTCTAAAGTAGATGGAAACTTCATAAATTCAAGCTCAATAGAGCTTGAGATCCCTTCAGCATCATGGGAAATAGATGATCTTGAACTAAACTTTACAAATGTAGAATTCGGAATACAATATTTCTCAGTTGAGGATACTCCTACTGATAGTCTTAGTATTGATAAACTTCATGAGGGATATGGAGTTCAAATTGCGATTCTAGACACTACTACAGTCTATGCAGTCTCTATTTATGGAAACAACGAATCAACAGAAAATAAACCTATTTATCTACAGATTAACGGATATGATAATATTACTAATTCGCCATCAAGTGAAATCTATGGGAGTTCCATTTTATTAAATATGTCGTACTCCTTAGTTCCTTCATGGCATAACCAAGCATTTCCGGAACCTATTCTCTTAGAAGGGGGAAATTATTTCTTAACAATCAATGGGTCGTCAATTGGTAACAGCCCAAAATCAGATTATTTCTGGTTTTACAACGATGAAAATCCCCAGTATCCTGGATTGCACATCTCAGAATATGATTCTGGTACATGGACAGCAGGAATTCAAGGCACACCATTTCTTTACCAAATTAATCAGAAAATAGATACCGATTTTTTTCCAGAAGAGATCAACATGACTGCTGAACTCAATGGAAATTCATACGAAGTTGCAAACGTAGGCCATCCTGGAAAGGGATATCTAAAGAAGACCAATCTAAATTACAACCCAAACAAAAAAGACGTCAAGATTAAGATTAAAAACAATAGAAGTCAAAAGTTAGAGTTTAACCTAAGTTATACAATGACCACAACCAATAAGATTTTGGCTCCTACCTCTTTGAAAATAAAAAAAAATGCCAGTAATGAATGGACAATTACTCCTATAATTTCTAACGTTTCAAGTAATCATTATGTGAATTTTAGTTATCCACAGAGCTGGAGCAATATAGCAGTGTTAAAAAACCAGGGTGATGTGACGATTGATGTTATAATAGACTCATTTAATAACACATTATCAATTCCGAGTCTTTTAATCGAAGATGGAGCAGTTTGGGAGATAAAAGCCAATTCCCCAAACATTAATATCAATCTTAACGTACCGAGTACCGAATGGACTGGGGACCAAGAGTTATATTTCAAAATTGGGGATCCACCCCTCGATGGTACGTATGAATTTGTTCTGTTAGACCATGAAGGGATACAAATTCATCAAGACAACATTACGCTCCCTAATGATGACAATATATTTACTTATCTAGTTCCTTCAAATATACTCGAAGGAGATTATACAGCACATGTCTATTGGTATAATCAAACTGATGCAGGCTATGCTTCACAAATATTTTTGTTATCTCCCCAGATTATTGTAAGTAATCCTACTCCCATGGGAGATCTACTCCCATTTTTGATTATAGGAATTGTTGCTATTGGAGGAGTGGCGGTGGTTGGTGGTTCTAGTTATGTCGTGGTTAAAAAAAGTCGTAAAAAACATGCCAACCAACGAAAACTTATGATGGAAAAATGCTCGGAAATAATAAACATCGAATATATTATTGTTTTGCATAAAAAATCGGGTATTGATGTTTATGCTGATGCATTTGGAGAAAAAGAGATAGATCCTACATTAATCTCTGGTTTTCTACAGGCAATTCAAAATTTTGGTAGTGAAGTCCTAGGAAGGGCAAAAGAATCTCGCACATTCAAAATCGAATATCAGAAATCTATATTGATTATGGCAGAATTCGTAAATCTACGGTTAATTGTAATAATGAAGGAGCCTCCCTCGAAAAACTTTATTTACACTCTTGAATCTCTTGCATATGATATCTACCGTGATTACGGACATTTACTCGAGGATTTCCAAGGGACTTTAGGTGAATTCCAAGGAATTCGGGATTTGTTAGAAGAACATTTGAATATATCTTTTCTATATCCACTCACCATTAATAACGATATGAAAATCAAATTATCTCAATCCGAAAGAGAGGTCAGGAAAAAGGCATTTGAGTTTCTAGAGAATACCGGATTACCCTATTTCTATTCAAAAGATCTTCTTCCTGAGGGAGTGTGCACTCCTAGCGATTTTGAAACAATCCACCAGTTAATTAAGAAAAGAGTCTTTATCCCTAATATATTAGATTGAAATTCACACGAGTATTAATATTCTATTTCCAACTAATTTTTAAACTATTTTATCTTCATATATGTGAATTATCTCAGTTTATCATCAGAATAAATTGGTATCATTTAATTAAAAACGATAGATGATTTTTTATGGTAAATGTATCTTGCGATAAGCATGAAAAATTTAATTATTACTGTGAGGATTGCCAAGAAGCTACTAGGAAATTCGAAATACGCCAAAAAGTAAAACAACTTGAGCGTGGAGAACTCTACGAAAACTTAGATCCAATTGAACCTCCCAGACGTATAAACCTGAAATCTGCCTGGTTTAGAGGTAGACCCAGACTCACAAAATATCTTAAATTCATTATCCCTGCGGTAGTGATTATTCTAGTTCTTTTAACTATTTTATGGTTTTGGCCAGCATGGATTGCCCCAATTAACCTTAATGCACAATTATACGTAGAGAAAGCAGGTAATCCCTATTACTACAAGTATTACTTTCTAAACTTCTGGTCTATTAACTTCTTCTTTAATAAAACTGCACTCGTGGGAGCTATTATAGGATGTATCATAATGAGTATCCCTCCTAATCGAAATTTACTGACTATCATTGGTACACGATTAGGATTCGGAAAACCATCGATATTAAAAGCTTTAATTTTTTGGTGGACAGCTGGATTTGCATTGTTCTATATGACGGGGATGGCACTCGATATGACCGGTCAATTTTCGTGGGTGATGTATTTATTTGAACAAGGAGAGATAACTCTTTCACCATTCACGATATTTTCAGATGCGTTTAACGTGCTTGTGAATCAAAACAATGTCAATTTAGAATTTATATTCGTCTATACTCGACTCTATTTACCTATAATTACATACATTGCAATAATATGTATTGTTAGATTAGTTCTGAACATTGCGAGTAACTTATATTTAAGAACTAACGAGTACTATGTCGCTACTAATGGACTGATAATTGGGAGTATTGTAACAGGTTTAATATTTCTAACGTTACCCACTTTTGCACTCGATGGGATACAATTGCTGCAAATGTGGTCATTAGTTATAGCAAGTATTACTTTAATGGCATTGGGTATTTTTTTATATGTGTTTGCTCGTATAAAATTAGCTCGTAATTCAGGATCCCGCATGACCATAAATCTTAGTAAGATGAAAATTGGAATTTTAGCCACCGGTCTGATTGTTTTGATTATTATTCCCTCATTAATTAGTCTAGGACCCGCTTTTACGATTAGCAATACATCAGTTTACTCTGAATATGAATGGTCAAGAAAATTAAATAGGGAAATTACTTGGACCCGTATAAGTGCTGGGTTAGACATGTTTGAGGAAAGATTTATTGATAACTTCACACTTTCTTCCAATGCTGAGAATGACACCCAAATGATCTCTCGAATACGACAGTTTGATCAAGATTTTGCAGTCCAGAGCTTAGCAGCTAAAATAGGGACTACTTTTGAGGGATTAGCCGACTCGGACATAATATATTTAGACGGTACTGAATATTGGGTAGCTCCAAAAACAATTAGATTATCACAATTTGAGGGTGATCCAGTAAAGACTAATACAGAACTTTATGACCATATTGAGGGATTTTTGGCACTGGATACTAACACGGGGGAACTCGTTAATGTATCAGCTGTTTTCAATATCGCAGAAGATTATCCAATTTTTTTTGGAGAATCTGAGAGTGAAAGATTTCTGGAGCAACATGATACTTCTGAAGGATTGGGTGCATACGATGAGTCGATACTCCTCGGTACTGAATGGAGAGGAGGGATTCCAAACAATAATTTCGCGTATGAAGGTGAGCCTGATGGTGTTCTTAGAGGTTTAGAGGCTTTCTGGTACACAGCGAGTTTAGATCTCTGGGGATATATATTTCAAGGGGGAACCAAAGAGTTTTTGTTTAATAGAAATGTGAAAGATCGGGTAGAAAACATATTACTCCCTCAATTGAGGATTGATAATGATCCTTATCTGGTTTTTGATAGTGCCAGCGAAAAAATGTACTATGCCGTTTCAATTTACACCTCAATAAATATAGCTTCGTATTCTAAAGCTCCTATCTTAAGATTTTTGGGAATTTGTTTAATTGATGTAAGAGATGGGACTATGAGTTTCCATAAAAATCCAAGCTTAGATGAATCAACTAATGACCCTACCTATTTCCTCTGGAAATTTTATATGAATTCTTATAACTGGGAAATCCTTCCTTCATGGTTGGAGAATCAATTAAGATATCCTGAAGATTTATTCGAACAACAATTAGCAGCAAATTACAAATATCATGTAAGTGATTTAAAAACTTGGAAAAGGGGGGATGATTTTCATGAAAGACCCGAAAATGGTGATCTATTTTATATTGAAACTAATCTTGGGGATGGAATTGAATATGTTGGCTTAGATTTAGTTGAATATCAAGGAACCGAAGCAAAAACATTAGCAGGTATGTATGTTGTAAGACATGGTACTCACTTTGGCGAAGCAATCTTCTATCATACAAGAAATTCAACAGAGAACCTTATTGGCCCGAAGACTGCTAGGGATACTTATGAAACTGAAGCAACAAAAGATATTTCTTTGATTGCTGGAGCAAGAAATGGGAATACATTGTTATATCCCCTTGGAGGTTCAGTATACTATTATATTCCCACCTATAGCTCCATTGGGGGATTGCAGCAACT
>JAEOTL010000431.1 GCA_016839845.1 Promethearchaeota archaeon | reverse complement strand
AATGATTTCGGTTTAGGTATTATTACAAGTGGTGTATCTTATAGTTACACACTTGAAGCCTTAAAATTTCTTAACATAAAAACACCTGTTCTAAAACTTGGCTTTATAAACCCTCTTCCTGAAAAAAAAATTCTAGGGTTCCTGAAACAGTTTAAACAAGTATTCGTTGTAGAAGAAAATGACGCTTATATCGAAACAGTAGTTTTAGCAATTGCTCAAAAGAATGGTATTCAAACCAAAATACTCGGGAAAGATCCGTTTTCTTATTCAAAAGAAAATTCATTTTTGAATTTTGTTGGGGAATTAAATCCGACGAAAGTCGCTCTCGCGTTAATAAAAATAATGAATTTAACACCAAGAATAAATCTTAATCAAATTAAAAGTAAGAACTACAAAACAGTTAGAAGGAAGCCTGTGTTATGTCCCGGTTGTCCTTACGGTACGGTTGGATACGCTTTAAAAAAGGCGGAAAAGAAGTTAAAATCGGACTTTGGAAAAGAAATTTATTACTTTCAGGATATTGGATGTTATACGCTTCTATCTTTTCCACCGTATTCTTTTGCTAATGTAAAGTACTGTATGGGATCAAGTATCGCTCTAGCTCAAGGAGTGGCGCACACTGACGAAAGTTTGAATATAGCCATTATTGGGGATGGTACGTTTTTTCATTCTGGAATACCAGCATTATTAAATGGGATCCACAATAAAGCACCAATACTAGTATTAATTCTAAATAATGGTTGGATTGGAATGACGGGTCAACAACCTCATCCCGGAAGTGATGTTCGCTACTATCAAGAGGGTAACTCCAAGAAAAAAATAGATATTAACAAGTTTTTATTAGGTACAGGCGCTAATGTCAGCGTAATACAACATCAAGAACACATTGAAGGGAATTATCCAGACCGGTTGAAAGATTTAATTTACGAAAAAGGTCGTCGAGTCTTAGAAACGAGGGATATCCAAGTTATTGTAATAGAAGATGAGTGTATCCAAAAATTTAACCAAAGAAATCCATTGGAAATAAGATATGTCGACGAAGGATTATGTACCAATTGTGGCATATGCCATAATCAATTTTTTTGCTCCGCTTTAAACGAGAAAGATGGAAAGGCTCATATCAATTCAAATGAGTGCTTAGGATGTGGAATTTGCGAAGATATATGTCCAAACAATGCAATATTAGGAGGAGATGATAACGAGTTATAATAACTTTACAATAGTAATTACAGGATTAGGTGGACAAGGCATAATTAAGTTTCTACAAATATTAGGAGATAGTTTAGTGAGAAAAGGATGTAAGGTAATAACTTCTGAAAAACACGGTCTAAGTCAGAGGGGAGGTATGGTAACCTGCTTCCTTCGTTTTGGAGATAAGATAGCTGCACCGATACCTATTATTGGATCGGCAGAAATGATAATAGCAACCGAAAAAAGTTGCGTATTAAATGTTTTACATTATGCTAATCCAAATAAAAGCACGAAGATTATTATTTCTGAATATAAGAAAGCAGTTCTTAACTCTGAATATCCGTCTGATAAATACATCTCTGATATACTTAAAAACCATTCAGATCATCTGTATTTTCTCTCGAGCGAAAATCTGCCAAAAAATCAAAAAGCGATAAATATCTTTATCTTAGGTTATATTCTTAAATTTTTACCAATAGAAAGGGAAGATATTGAATTTATACTATTGGATTATTTCTCAGGAGAATTCCAAGCTTTGAATCAAAATGCACTAATAAATGGAATTAAATACCATTCATAAACATCTAAAAAAATTAGAAAAAATTAAAGAAGGAGTTCTGTAAAGGTTTTATTTCCGATTAGGAGCTTTTCAGGTGGAATATTGTCTCTTACTTTTACCATTTTTATCGCGTTGTTTGGACAATTTGCAGCACATATACCGCATCCTATGCATAATTCCTCCCTCACAACCATTATTTCATCAGAAGAATCTGATTCTAAAGGCCATCTATGAAAGATCGCATCGTTAGGACACTTTTTCATACATATCTCGCATTTCGTACAAGTTTCCGCATCAAATTGGGGAGCATAATTTGAGGGATTTGCGCCCTTGACATGAAACATTTTAGCTGGAAACAATGCACCACAATGACAACCGCAACAATTACAGAAAAAATGTGAAGACTCATGGCCTTTATCTTCGATTGCGTTATGTACTAATCCTCTTTTTTCGGTTTCTTTAATGAACTCAACTGCTTCCTCTTTATTTAGAACCTGTGCTCCAGGTACATTAGCCATCATGGTAGATGCTGCTCCTGCGATGAAACACCCCATTTCTGAAGGTGCAACCTCGCATGGTT
>JAEOTL010000132.1 GCA_016839845.1 Promethearchaeota archaeon | reverse complement strand
TTATTTTCTAAATGCTCAATAACTTGACTAAGACCGCCATTTTTTTTTATTGTAAAACCTATTGTTCTATATAGACCTATTGCTCCAAGCGCGTCTAGTTTATCAACATCAGATAATATTTTCGCTTCAAGTGTTTGAGGAATTACTTTGTTTGAAAATGAATGGGCTTTTATACAATGAATAATCTTATCAATGGCATCCTTAGAAATATTAATATGTTGAGAAGTTAAGAATTTAAAAGCTTTTTCAGCTGATAATTCTGCGTGGTTTCGCTTTAGGTTATCTCTTTTTTCGTCTATTCTACCAATATCATGAAGTAAAACAGCTACTTTCAGCAAATCTATATCAGCATCTAACTTTTCTCCAATTGTTATAGCCATATCATATACTCGTTCAACATGATTAAATCCATGAATATCATCTCTCGCGGAATTATCAATAGCATATTCCTTTATTACTGTTATTAGTTTATCTTCAAACATTATTTCCTCACCCTCATTTTAATTGAATGTTAAAATTCTCCCATTTTTTAAAGGAGCTAAAACCTTCCTCTTGCGATATAACCTGTTTTGTTTTTTTATTGAAAATGATAGATAGATAATGCGATGACGTATTTGAATAACTTTCGGTAAGGATAAGTAATATATTAATTGTTTCATCATCTTCATGAAAAAAAGGGATCAAAGCACTCCACTTATGAAAAAACCTATAATCCCGGCTCAATTTTAATGCCAGTTCATAGAATAGAAACTCCGGGGAATTTTTCGAAATAGTAGTTTTTAATAATTCATTCTCTATTGGTGAAAAAATCGAATTTCTCGTCAATGTGAATGAAATTTTATCCTCAGATGATTTATTTGTAAATACCAAATAGGAAATTGGCAGAAAACCGGGTATATATTGACATCCTTTTGAAGATTTAACCTGAATTATTATTCTTAATACGGCGCGGAACCCAAAATAGCTGAGATATATGTACCAATAAAATGCAGTTAGATCCATAAAAATATGGTAATACGGTAGTGTAAAATAGTAAATACTCATAACAATTAGATTTATTCCTGAGAAGATTGCGAGGAATGGATTGATAGCCCTGTCGGCAATAAATCTGAATTCCTTTTTTGAAAGAGGATAAAAAATTGGAATTTTAGAAGCTGTAAAGAAATCTAATGTTATATGGATGCTATATCCTATAAATCCCCCAAGCCAGATCTCTAAAAAAGGTTTGTTTGTTGTCAAAGATATAAGCAGACTAAGAATTCCAGAAAAAACCAAACCAATTACATAGGAATGAGAAGCTGCTTTATGAGATAAGTAATATGATTTTTTAATTTTCCGGAATGGCTCTAGTAATACATCAAAATCGGGTAGAAAAGACATCACCCAGAGGAAAATGATCGCTTCAGGGCAGATCCTCATCAATAGTGATAAGCTTGCCAATAGTCCTATAAACAGATGAGTAAAAATATCCATATATAGATTAAAAATAGGACGCTCTATTTATATCATTTGAATATCGTCATTTTATAAAAAATAGTTATTTTCTGGAAGTAAAAATCCCAAACCCAGCGATATTCTCAAATTGAATATCTTTGAAATTGGATTCTTCTAGCAATTTTTCCCAATGATTTTTTTTCCTAAAGACAAAACAACATAAACCACAGAAAGCAATACATTGCCATGAAGTACGGTTCCATTCACCCAAGTAAAGATACCCGTCAGGCTTTAAAACACGGTAAAGTTCTTGCATAGCATTGTCTTGACCGAATGTACCATGTAACTCATGAAGAACCGAAGAAATATTAACAATATCAAATCTAGCATCCTCGAATGGTATTTCAGTAGCAGAACCATGTTGAAATGTAGTTTTATCTTCTACTTTTTCAATTTTGGCATTATTTTGTACAGTATCTAAAGCATTTCCTGAAATTGCTAATTTTGAATAAATATCAATACCATACAAATGTCCTCCATTCTTTAATTCTTTAGCAATTCTGATCGCAGTTCGACCAGTACCACATCCCACATCTAAAATTTGTGGGTTAGTAATTTCATTTAATGCTTTCATTCTAGCAATTAAATCTATTTTCGGTGTTTTTCTTAATAAAAAGAGATTCATCAAAATCATGCCAATACCTGGCCAAAGAAAGATTGAGCCAATGGTCAATCCCGCGATCGTTAAAATTATTTGTGTAATTCCATCTATTAAAATTCCATAAATAAAAATGGTTAATCCCATTAATCCTATAATGTTGAATCCAATGATTAGATTCTTCACATACCATCCATATTTTGACTTTTCTTCCATTTTTTTTAGTACACCTCAACTTTTATAAAATTGTACTGTTTATCTATCTTTTCAGTTAATTCGAATAGTCCTTCAGAAGTTATGAGATCTAAAATCTCATCTTCTTTCAAATGATGATCATCAAGGGAGAGTGTTGATTTTGGTTTTAATACTCTATGAAACTCGTTTAATATATCGTTCTTATTTGGTATATCATGAATTACATCAAAACAAATCACCACATCAATACTTTCATCATCTAATCCAGTGGCACATTCTGTTTGAATTGTCTCGATATTAGTAAAACCTTTTTTTCCCGCCCTTTTTCTAACCTTAATAAGAGCCATTGGATGAATATCTGCAGCAATAATTTTGCCACCTGGTCCTATTTCTTCAGCGGCTATAATCGTGTAGCTTCCTGATCCACACCCATAATCTAAAACTATATCTCCTTGTTTAATGTTGGATATTCTAATTTTTTCTAGGGGGGAATGAAATATATCACGGATTTTAAAGAAAAATGACATAAATCTAAAATCAAGATTTGATTGTTTTTTATTTTTCTTCAATTAAATCACCTCTATAATCTTCTTGAATTTCATCAAAACCTTCCCCGAATACTTGAAATAGCTTTATAGCGAAATTTTTCAATCTTGTCGCTTTCATAAAACCAAGTCCTTTTTCAATATCTCCGAATACCAAAATTAAATCTCCAGAATTTATTTTGAAGACCTTTCGAGCTTCTTGGGGTATAACAACTTGTCCTCGCTCACCAACCTTGGCAGTACCAAAAAAAAATTCATGGTTTTCTAGCTTTTTTAGATCATTTGCCATAGTTTTAGTCAGCCCTAATCCCTTATTCAATTCTCCAAAAATATATACAATATCTTTAGCTAATATTTCAAAGATTTCTCGAGCTTTAAGGGGTATTACAATTTGCCCTCGTTCACCAACTTTTACACTGCCAAAAAAGAACTTGCCTTTTTTACCAGGGAATTCAGTTATTTTAATCACCTTTAAATAATCATATTGATATGATCATATAAGTATGATCATATTAATATGATCATACGAATCATACTATTTAAACATATCTATATTGCATCAAAAAACCCTAGAAAAGAGATTTGGGGGAAATTTGATGAATAAGAAATCAAATTAAAATTTGTTTAAATGGCTAAGCTACTTAAAAATTGAAATTTCAGGATGATTCTTTGCTTCATTAAAAATCGGTCCTTTGGCGATAAATCCAATAGCCAAGTGACTTCCCCTTACAGCTAGTAGGAACTCGTTATAATGAATTCCAAATGATTCTAAAGTTCTTTTCGGTAAAAAAATACTGCTATCTATGTGAATTTTTATCCAACAATACTGTTTTTTTTTAAATTGAATAACTTCACCCTCCGGTATCTCATAATTGGTTAGTGAAATATTTAATTCTAAAACTTCTTTCATGACTGATTTTTTTAAAATCCGAGTAGAACTTAATCCAAATCCCCCAGAAGTTTTACTACCTGAAAATAAGATGACAAATTTATCTCGTTTTAAATTATACTCTTCATAGGCTTCGGGAGGGATCTTGACTTTACCTTTAGTCCCTATTTTAGACCATCCAAATACATATTTTCCTCCCTTTACTAACTGCGGCATCAATATTACCTATTATAAGGAGCAATCCAATTGTAAATCTTTCACTAAAGTTTTTTGAAAGATGTCATCCATATTATCTGTTTTTTATTTTAAGTTTGTAATAGTGAAACTGAGATCCAAAATAAATCTAGGCAGCAGTGATAAGCTTGCCAATAGTTCTATAAACAGATGAGTAAAATTATCCATTGTCCCAGCATTTATGTAAAATTCAAATCAATTTGAATAATAATCTCCTATTTGTCTCGCACACCAATTTGTTCTCCGATAGGGCATGTAAATTTTGCATTGCAGTGCAAACAGGCTATTTTAGGAAATATTATGAAGAAACGGAATAAGAGCAAGCCAATAACAGCAATGACAAAATAGAGCAAAATGAAGGAGAAATTCAATATTAAAGCGGGAAATGAAACGATTATAGGAAAGAATAATGTTGCCATATATATGTTGTTATAGCAGAGAATTCCTTCTGATCTCTTTGGGAAATCCTCTGGTTTTCCCTCTTTTGCTATTTTTCTTGATAGTAGATTTAAACCAGAGACGCAACGTGAATCTTTCATTCTATAGTAAACACAGTTTGGACATACTGTTAGGGGCATTAAAACATACATTTGAAGGAACGCAAAAATAACATAGATTACCCCGATTAGAAATCCCATTGTTAAAAATGTGTATCCTAAAATAAGTCCCGCCCCACCGATTAAATAATGAAGAATTGTAGAACCTTCATAAATTACAACCCTAATTATAGGAAATCTTTGATATACTCTAGCTTTGGGCTTAGTACTATTAGAGGTTGTCCCATTTTCAGTCATTTATCCATCCCCACATTCAACTTTTTTAATAATAATAATAACAATTAGATTCAAATAAAAAGTTTTTATTACTTTTTTAAACGGTTATAGGAGGCAATCCTAGTGTCATTCTTTCACAATCATTTATTGAAAGATGTCATCCGACTTAACCGCTTTTTCTTTTAAGTTTAAAATAGTGCGTAAATGACTCATGTTCTTTTCCATAATTTTGCATCAGAACTTTCTTGAATGCACCATAATCTAATCGCTCTTTCATAACATCAGCTCATCAATCAGCATGTACCACGATTGTAATTTCACTATCAGGATATAAATTTGTATTGATCTCATCTTGTAGATTCATAAATTCTCTGTTTGGTCCGTATGCGTTTACCGCACAATCTTCATAAATTCTGTTCTCTTCGCTGTCCCAAATTAGCTGTAAGTAACTATAAATCGAACCTTTATATATTGGAAATATAGATATACCAGGATTCGAATAAATTCGCTTATCAATTTCACTTAGTGCATTAACGATAGTTGCCGCATCATCCAATTCTATAGTGTAATCTAATCCTTTTGATAATCGTTTCTCAGGATCAGGAGCAAAAATTGTTAGTTTTATTTTTTTAATTTTAATAACCACCCCGAAATAATTGAAAAAAATTAATATAACTTAAATTAAACCCTTTTGATGAAGAAGTTTTGGTAATTCTCTTTTAAGGGTAAATGCAGAAGAGAATTTTTTCTGTCTATCCACTACGATGCATTTACTGCGCACATTTAGGTTTCTTGCTTCTACTGAATTTAGATTCTTGGTATCATAATCGATATACTTGATGTAAGGAGTTAATTCAACAAATACTCGATTCATAAACTTATCCCACTCACATGCACAGGCATCTAAGGGGACATATATGTCAACTTTTAATTTCCCATTTTCTTGAATATCACTCATCTTTAACACATCTCTAAAGATTGTTACTTCTTCTCAACATTCAATTGATTTTCTTCGCAGTGGGGTTTTTTTCCACAATGAATTCCTTTTTTTAAACGTTTAGGATTCTCAGGGCTACATGAAGTATCATGGGAACAATCTGCTCCAGCATTCGCACTACAAGAATGCCCATAATAATCAGGAGAATCCCGCATTTCTTTCATAACTTTTTCAATTGTTTTGTCTATTTCACCATCAGTCATATCTTCTTCATTCCTCAATTCTATAGTAATACAATATCTTCTGACCAATAAATTTTTTAGGTATTTTCTTTATTGTGATTTCCAAAAAGCTCGCTTTCTAAGATATCGGCCTAGATACACAATTCCAAGCATGATTGGCACCTCCCAAAAGAGCCCCATTGTGGTTCCTAATGCTGCGATTTCACCAATTCCGTACATGGCAATAGCGGTCGCAATCGCAATCTCAAAATGGCTAGATGACCCAATAATTACTGTAATAATTGCCTCTCGATATTTTAGCTTAGTGATCTTAGTTATTGCTATGTTATATCCGACGACAATCACAAATCCAAGCAGAAGAGGGACGGATACTAATATTAATAGGTCGGGATTATTTAATAGAACATTCCCATTCATTGAAAACAATATTACTAGTGTTGTTAAGAGGGCAACAATTGATATCTTCCCCATGATTGGTCTATATCTAGTATTAAACCAATCTTCTCCTTTAGATGATATCAGTAACCTTTTACTAATTAATCCTAATACGAGTGGGAGCCCTATAAAAATGAAAGTAGAAATCACTAAGAGAATCCAATCTACGGGTATATTTTGAATCCCTGTAAGTAGTGTTACCATTGGAGCATACCCAAATATAATAGTAATGGTATTTAAAGTTGTATTTACGACATTTTGTTCTTGATTGCCTTTTGCCATCCAACCCCAGACGAGGACCATCGCAGTACATGGAGAACTAGAGAGTAAGATGACTGCTACTGATAATTGTTCGTTGTCCTGTAAAAACAATCGAACCATTAGAAGGCCTATAAGAGGAGCTACAAGCCAGTTAGACAGGATTGTTAAAAGAATAGGTTTGGGGTTCTTCCCTAACTTTTTTAATTCTGAGAGCTGTAAATTTAACATCGCCGGATACATCATTAAAAATAAACAGATCCCAATAGGAATAGAAATCTGACCGATATTTAAAGCGTTAAATGCTTGACTGATCCCTGGAATGACTCTAGATATTAAAATTCCCGCTCCAATGCAAAGCACCACCCAAATTGTAAGATATCGCTCGAAAAAGCTTATTGATCTGCCTTCTTCTTCACTCATGCGAGTTCAATTTTTTTCCGTTATTCAGATTTAATTATAAAGTTTAAATAACAAAATTTTTATTCGAATAAAAATTTGTTGATTTGAAATGGTTTTTTTGAATCCATTTAATTTAAATTTGAATTAGATTTTCACGTACCATTAGGTGAAATTAATGAAGCCAGATCATAAGAATGAAATTCTAGAGAAGTTAGTGAAGTGTGAAGATATTGAGGATCCTGAAAAACATTTTAACCTTTTACGAGTTAATGGAGATAAATTAGCTCAGGAAACGGATTTCAACGACCTGTTTAAATTCCTAAGTGCGCTTGCAAATAAAAAACGTCTGATAATAATGAATATCTTAAAGGAGAAAGATCGGTGTGTATGTGAACTAGAGGCGATACTGGATGAATCTCAACCCTCAGTTTCTCATCATTTGAAAATTCTTGAAACTGCTGGACTCATTAGAGGGTGGAAGAAAGGAAAATTCACCCACTATAATACTGTTGAGGAAAAGCTGAAGGAATGTAAAGATTTACTTACTCAAAATCTTATGTAAAAGCTAATTTTAAGTTCCTTTAAATATAAGTTACTTTAATTCTTACTGTTTTATCTCTCATTACTAATAGTCTATAAATATTAAGTTTAAAAGGTAATTCATGTATTTAATCGTAGTTTAAAATTTAGATTTACTTGACATTGAATTTGAATTTTAAACTATAACACTTGAAAAGAAGTGGAAAATATGCCAAAACCAGTACCAGATACACCTGAAAATATGAAAATCTGTGGTCAATTCTGTGGACCATGTCCTTCATTTAAACCGAATCAACTCAATGAATTTGAGCCACATGCTCTTTTTTGTTCAAGAGGACAATCACAAAAACCTCGTGATCAGATAGAAAATAAAGGTTGTAGTTGTTTTGGATGCGGATTGTACTCTAAATATGAACTTGAAAAAGGGTACTTTTGCATGCCTTGGGAAGCGAAATAAGTCCGATTCCATCCTTTCGCAGAGAAAGGAAAACAAATATTTGATTTAAAAGTAGTTTTTTTATCTTTTTTTATTTTTTCGTGATTAGGTTCTTTGTTTGAAAAAGTGGTTTTATGTAATATCACCGTGAATATTTTAAATGAACAAGTATTGCAAAATTTAATGAGAATTAATAGTCACAATATGGTAAGAACTCTTACCTCTTATTGCTGTTGCGCTTGTTGTTGTTGTTAAACAACAGTTTCATTAATTCTCAACTAACCATCGGAAATCTTTCTTTTAAATAACTCTCGTTGGTTAAAATTGCAGAATTCTAATAATGAATACTATTTAGGTGTGAAAAATGACACAATCGTATATAAAAAAAGGGAAAATAAGGATAAATAATAGTTTACGGGTATATGAGAATATCGAGGATCTAATTTCAAATAGAGAGAATCCTACGCCATTAGTAAAACTCAATGAGCGAATTAACCCGAATGCTGATTTTCCAATTTATGTGAAATTGGAGCGTTACAATCCGTTTGGATCTATAAAAGATAGGATTGCATATTCAATGCTAAAGGATATTACATTTAAAGAAGGACAGTGTATTTTAGAACCCTCATCGGGAAATACAGGGATAGCGCTGGCAGCTCTAGCAAATGCACGAGGAATTCCAATCGAAATTGCTGTACCTACAAGAATTCCAGAAGAGAAGAAAATATTACTGAAGATACTTGGAGTTGAAGAATTGTGGGAAGCAGACGATAACTTATGTCCTAAATTCCCAAACGAAGGAGCGAGAGGTGTGGTTAATGGCATATTAACAAGCAATGGAGGAGAACGATATTATAACCCAGATCAATATGAAAATTACTTAAATGTTCAAGCACATTATAGAACTACAGGACCAGAAATTTGGGAGCAAACCAATGGAGAGATCGATTACTTCTTTGCAGCTACCGGTACAGGCGGCACGATTACGGGAGTAGGGAAATATCTAAAAGAACAAAATCCAGCAGTTAAAATTTTTGGAATTGAACCTTCAGATACATTACATAATATACCTGGAATGAAAAAAATTACCGATCTTGATCCTGATTTAATCCCAAAAATTTTTGATATATCATTAATCGATGAGATTTTTGAAGTCAGTGATGAAACCGCATATAAAACTGGAATTGAACTCGCGAGAAAAAATGGATTCTTAGTAGGTCCTTCGACAGGTGCAATTTTAGCGGCAGCTCTAGAATATGCTACATATAATGAAGGTTTAGCTGTTATTATTGCTCCAGATGACGCAGTTAAGTATACTAATTCATACGCACCTTATTTATAATTATTACCTTCTCTAATTTTATTTTTAGTAACAATAAATTAGAAAATATTTCTTCTCTAACTGTTTTATTTTTCGATAAAAATTTAAGAAATATTCATTGTGCAAAATGAAGATATTACCATGTGAGTAGATATAAAACTGTACGAAATGAAGGGCTGCTATTTAAGTTTGACGGTTTTTATCGGTAATGTATTTACCCCTAAACATGATTAACGCTAAGTATTTATATGTAATTAGTTACTAAAATAATGTTCATAAAATTCAATTAACACGTAGTTGAAACTTTCAATGGAGGATTTAAATAAGGTTCCAGAGTTTTCAAGATATTTTCGAGTAATTTCACCTTCAGAGATCAAAATAAATAAAAAT
>JAEOTL010000430.1 GCA_016839845.1 Promethearchaeota archaeon | reverse complement strand
GTAAATGATCGACAAGAATATTTGAAAGTGCTCGGAGAAGAAAAAATCATGAAATTAAAAGCTAAAAGTATTATCCAAGGAGCTGTTGACTATGGATATTAATGAAAAAAAATATTGTGAGGAATATACTGGGTTTGAAATGATGTTAGTTTCAGCTTGCAGACAAATTAAGAAAGATGATATTATATTTAATGCTTTTCATTGGCCCTTTCTTGCTGTTCATATGGCTAAACTATTGCATTTTCCGGATCTTTTGTTGGCTATGGAAGTTGGATTGTTTCAAGATGAACTAGCTAAACCGAATAAAATGCCGTACTCAATCAGTGATCCTGTATTAATCCCTAATTCATTATTTATAGGAGATTCTATTGATACGTTATCATTACTGCAACGTGGAGAAATAACCTTGGCACTATTAAGTACTTCTATTGTTGATAAGTATGGAAACTGTAATACCACCGTAATTGGCCCTTATGAAAAACCGATTTATAGATTACCTGGTGGTGGAGGAGCTACAGAAATCGCTGGTTTATCAAAAAGATTGATTTGGCTTTTAGATGAACATTCAAAACGTCGGCTTGTTGAAAAATTGGATTTTATTACCGATCCGGGATATTTAAACGGCTATGATAGTAGAGTAAAGGCGGGTTATCCTCCTGATACAGGTCCAGATGCAATCATTACTCCTCTCTGCATTTTTCGATTTGATTCTACTACAAAAGAGGCATACCTAGACTCTTTACATCCTAATGTTACAATAGAACAAGTAATAGAAAATACTGACTGGGAATTAAAAGTCGCCAAAGAAGTCAAACACGTTGAACCACCAACTACCAGAGAAATAGAAATATGCCGAAAAACTATGAAAGATGCAATTGATCAATATTACATATTGAAACCAGAATGGACCACTTATTTAGATAAATAATTATTGACACTGTAATAGATTCTATAAAATATTGACAATATCTATAAAGAAAAAATTATTGAATTAGGTAAATTATTCTATGTTTTTCCCACATTTTTCACAGAAATTAACCTTTGAAGGAACTTTATTCCCACAATTCGGACAAAATTTAATTGCCTCTTGAAGAATTTTTTTCCCACAGTTTGGACAAAATTCTTTTGCATTTGGAGGAAGTGGTCTCCCACAACTCGCACAATTTTTAATTGAAGAGGGTGTAGGAGATGGCTGTACTTTTCTTGGTTGAGTTGGAGCTACAGCAACGGTTGGTGGAACAACGGGCTTTCGAGGTGCTTTTTTTCGCCATTTTGTAAAATACAATATTATTAATACTGATGCCGTAATAGCAGGAACTGCAATTATTAGTATTATAAATATAATCAAACCATAATCAATATCAGGTACTCGTTGGTAAGTCCAAATTAACTGCGGGGTATGATCTGCATAATAAGCACCTTCTTCACTCCACATATATATAATTTCTGTAAAAGCGGATGATATGTTAAGACATATAGAAATACCGTCCTCATCATCGTCTAGTAAGTCTTCTACCACATCTGATACATCAAACTTATAAACACCTTCTGATGCTGCTTTAAATGTTTCAATTATCCTTCCTATACCTGGCCTGGTATTATAAGTTATCATTAATTCTTCCCATTCAGATGATGCTAAAAACATAAGTACGTCCGTTGTTGTGTCGACGTCATATAAATACAAAGATATCTCAACCTCATCCCAATCGTCAGGTTCATCGTCAAAATCAAAATATATATAGGTAGCGTATCGACTAAAAGATCCGCCTATCTTTAATCTGTCATCTCCCCCATAATTACTATCTGGAGAAGATCTAGAAACATAAGTGTCCCTTTCAGCTTTAGTTTCTTCTTCTGTTTCTCCGGGATCATCATCATCATCATCATTTCCTATTACAACAGTAAGACCTATAAATATCTCTAATATGAATAAGGTAAGGACAATTATTTTCACATATTTCTTAATAGAAACTCACCTTGATTTTTTATTAATTTGGTTTTGCTGAATAATATTAAGTCAGATTTATATTTAAATCCTTTTTATGCCAAGACTTTAAGAATCTTATATCTTGAACAAAATATAAAATTTCATGAGTTTATTTCTAAATACCCTATTACAAAAATGTTAAATACTTATTTTTCAATTATTAAAAATTAATTCCTTTTTTTCACGTGAAAAACTAAACCTTTAAATAATTTAAAATCAAAAAATGATTAAAAAAGAAATCCTTTTAATTTCCAGCGAGATCTTAACATGACACCAAAAATCCAATTGAACAAAAAAACTATAATTTTTGTTATCTTTTTAACTTTCAGTCTATTCCTCGGTCCTTTTATAATTCTTAGCAATGGTTCCTCT
>JAEOTL010000079.1 GCA_016839845.1 Promethearchaeota archaeon | reverse complement strand
TGAGTTTTTCTAACTCAACTACCCATTTCTCATATTGTCTCATTCCAAGTTGCCAAAATTTAGGATTGGTTATGTCCAAATCTACAATGTTACCTAGCTCTTCTGGAGATACGCTGCTACCAGCGCCTAAAAATTTCTTAAATTTCGATACAAAATTTTCCCCTTCCTTTTTATAAGATTGATATAAAGCATAAACAAAGAGCTGAGCGTATATATATGGATAATTATAAAAGCGATCGGTAGGAAAATAGAAATGCGGTATAACCGCCCAATTATATTTCATCTCGTCAAACCACTCAACAGAATTTCCATAAATCTTATCTCTCGCAGCACACCAATATTTAGAGATTGTACTACTATCTAAATATTCCCCATTTTCGATTGCTTCATAAAGATTTTGTTCAAACCACATCCACGAACACGTTGAAAAGATCGCACCCCCTTCACCAGTTAATCGATTAGTTAATAATATTATTTTTTCATTAGTAGATTCAAATGTTTTGAGTAAAAAATTATTCATTAATAATTCTCCAAAAATGCCCCCAATCTCATCTACAATTAGACCTGGCATATAATTAAAGAATGTTTGATCTTGAGATGATAAACAGTAATGAACAGCATGCCCTAATTCATGAGCAAGAATAGCAATGTTGTTTAATAATCCATTAAATGACATTAGAATATGTGCAGATTTTCCATTATACCAAGGAAAACAATAACCGGCACCAAGTTTACCTTCTCTTGATCTAGCATCAATATGACTTTTCTTGAATAGATCACGTATAATGTCCCCGAATAAATTATCAAAGTTGTCATATATTTGGAGGATTAGATTTTTGGTTTCATCCCATGTATACTTTTTTTCAAAAGGAAGGTATGCCCAAGTATCAACACCTCCTAATTTTGGTAGATTTAACAATTTTGTTTTAATTTTCAAGAATCTATGATATACTCCGATATTTTCTTCTATTGCTCTTATCATATTATCTATGGTCTCTTGAGTAATTTCATTATCAATAAGGCTTTGAAGGAATGGATTATTGTAACCTCTATGATTCGAAACTTTCACCCAATTACCAGAAATATTACGTAATGCGGAAGAATATATTTCAATCTCTTTTTCAATTGAACCAAAAACTGATTTTGTTGCAGATATCCTCGTTTCTCTATGAGGATGCCATCTTAATAAGTTTGCTTCACTATGCGAGACAATTTTTTCTTGCCCTTCTATAGTAACTTTAAACTTTTTCGAACTTAACCAAGACTCTTTTAATTGCTGCCATGCGATTGCCCCATATTGGTCTTTTGCTAGAATTAACTTTTCTTCAGACTCTGATAGATTAAAAGGAAATTTCCTCTTTATTTTTACAAGATAATTTTTATAATTAATAAGAGACTCATCATTTATTAACTGTGGGTTTTGATTGATAAGTTTTCCAATTTCAATTTCTAGAAATGCTAATTTTTTTAAAATAGTACTATGAAAATCCTTAAATTTGTTAAAAAGATTTTTGGTTTCTGGAAGTGTCATATTTGCATTGAATGAATTTTCTGAAAAAACCTTTAATTCTTCCACATCTGCAAGAATTTTTTCTTGTTTTTTTAAGAGGTTAAGTAAATTTTGAGTAGTAAAAGTAGAAGTGTTAATTTTTCCTTTATATTCCTTAACTATCCCATCCGAATCCTTCAAAAGAGCATCCATATTTTTTGAGATTTTTGGATCATTACATCCAGAAAACATTTCGCGTAAATCCCACGCGATTTCTTTTTCACTCATAATATTCAATTTTAATGTTAATTTGAAAAATGCCCATTGCTTTTTTGTAAGAGATTATTCTTTTTAAGTTTATACGCAAACTTCAAGGATCAAATAACATTTAAAAAAAATAGATATATAAAAATATTCTAAAGTAGAAAGAGTAATTTTCCGAGAAAACTTACGAGATCGATAACCTTTATTTTATCTTTTAATTCTCGGTTCTCATTTAGATAACAATTTAGGTGAGCAATACATTTAGGGCATGCAGTAATAAGGTAATCTGCTCCCGTCTCTATGGCTTGCAAAATCTTTTTTTCCTGCAATTTTTTTGAATCTTGATTGCATGACACATATGCAGAGACACCACAGCAATCTGCGTTTTCCATAGAATCCTCCATTTCTACCAATTCAACAGATGGGATGAGTTTCAAAACTTCACGAGGGGCATCAAAAACATTACTCATTCTCCCAAGCCTACATGGGTCATGGTATGTAATTTTAATTTTGTCAAAACCGGGAAATGTTATCTCTTCTAGTAGCTTTTCTTTAAGAATATATTCTGTAATGTGATAAATATCAAAATCGAAGACATCACTGCCTTTAAATAGCTTTTTATATTCATTTTTCCAAGTATAGTATCCTTCAGCGCAGCTAAAGATTAACGTTTTAACTCCTGCTTCTTTAAACAATTTTACGTTATACTCGGCTAGTTTTTTAAAGGTTTCAACATCTCCCCGCCAAAGACTATCATGCCCGCAACATTTCTCTTCTGGTAAAACAACTGGAGTTATATCATTTTGATTTAAGATACCAATTACACTTTTGGGAATCTGATAATAATTAGGTGCATTAATCGAAGGCCAAATATCTTGACTCCCATAATCGCAAATCATAACACCTGATTCATTTAGTGCTTTTTCAAAATCTTCAGGGATTTGATCAGAATTACAACAACAATTGCAGTTCAAACATCGATTTGCCTCTTTCTTAGCTTGTTCCTCTGTGAAACCTAATTCCATTTCGTCAAAGCAAACTAATCTCTCTGATCCAGGCATAAAATTCATATCCTGACACATCTGGGTTTGAATATATTTTTTAGGAATAGTAGATCGTTTTAAGTCATTCTTTCTAATTCTACTTTCTTTTAAATCAAGACCTCGGAGATATCGATCAATTGTGTAAGACGCTTCTCTACCATCTCCTATGGCATCAACAGCACACATCAGAGAATTATAAATTATATCACCACCCGCAAAAACCCCTGGGATGCCAGTCTCATAAGTTAAGTCATCTACTACAATTTTCCCCCTTTCAATTTTTAGCTGATTTTCTGTAGCAGCATTAATAGGTTCTGCATCAAGTCCTTGACCAATAGCTATAACAATATGATCAACAACAATCTTGAATTCTGATCCTTCAATTTTATTTAATGGTCTCCTTCCTGTTTTGGGATCAGGAGTACCCCATTCAATTTTATAGCAATTTAATGCTAATTTTCCATCAGGTTCTTGGGTGATGTTTGCAGTTGAAGTCTCAAAATGGTATTCCATAACTTCTCTCTCAGCTTCATGTAAATCCTTAAGCACATTCTTTAAAGCCTCTTCAGTTAAAATATCGACAAGATCAGCCTTTATTGCTCCTAATCGAATTGCTGTTTCACCAACATCAACCGCTACTGCACCCCCTCCAATGATTCCAAAAGTCTTACCTTTAAACTCTTCTGGATTTTCCACACATTTATATTTCCGCTCTAAAAGGAAGTCAATTGCTACATCCACGTTAGGTAAATCTTCTCCCTCAAGTCTAAGAGTTTTGGGCACATATAAGCCGACAGCAATAAATATTGCTTTAAAACCTTGTTTCCAAATATCTTCTATTGTGAAATCTGGACCAAATTCTTTGTTTAAAACGATTTCGACTCCCATATTTTTTATAAACTCTATATCATGGTCAAGAGCTTCATCAGAAAGTCTGTATTGTGGAACACCATATCTTACTACTCCCCCAGTTTTATCTCCTTTCTCAAAAATAGTTGGTTTATATCCCATTCTTGCGAGAAAGTAAGCTGCTGATAAACCACCCGGCCCTGCACCAATAATGGCGACTTTTTCTTTAGTTTGTGGTACAGGTTTTATTTTACTTTGGTTAGGATGTTCAGTTTCCCAATCACAAACAAACCTTTTAAGTTCGCGAATAGCTACTGGATCATCAAAATGTTCACGGTTACAATTTAAAGCACATTGAGCTGTGCAAATCCTCCCACATAAATAGGGTAATGGATTGGTTTCTCTAATAAGATCGAGAGCTTCTTGGTATTTTCCTTCTGCGATAAGTGATACATAGCCTTGAACGTCTACTCCTGCGGGACATCCAACGACACATGGAGCAGAACCCGTCAAAAAGGAAACGCATCCCATAAAATAGCCTATCTCTCCCTTATCAGTTGTTTTTAATCCAGTTCCATCAAGGAACCCTATTTTGTTAGTAAATTTAATTTTATCTTCAGCCATTAATTTCGGTAGACTTGAATATACCCTCTCATGATTACAACTTATTAATCCATCTTGTAATGGCCTATACTCTGAAGCAAGAGAACGAAGATCCTTAATAATCTGTGTGAAATTTACTCCAGTTTCTTCCTTAGTCATGGGACAATAGATTGAACATAACCCACAGGTAAGACACTTCCAAATATCATTGTTCTGCAATGCTTCTTCTGGTGTTAGAAAAGTTAAATCTGTAATTAAACTACGTGGATAAAAGATGTCAAGAAAAGCAGTTGGACATACATTATTGCATTTGTTACATGAGTAACAATAATTTGCAGCAGTATTTACTTTTTTAAGCAACTCTATTGAAGCTGTTCCCTTGATTTTATCTCTGGCAACTTTATCATTAGACACTGTCATTTTATCTCAAGAAAGTAGGTTTATTATTGTTTATTAAAAATTTTGTTTTAATTTGAATATAACTATTATAATAGGGATATCAGAAATTGGTTAGGAGGTTCTTGAAGGTAAACATATTTTAAGACAAAAAGAACAATAGTTATTGTCTAATATGCTTTGTATACATTTGGATCGATCTATGTGTGTGATTACACCATTTTCTTTCTCGATTGGGGTTTCAAAAACAGAACCTCCTTTACACTCTCTCACACAAGCACCACATTTTTCACAGAAGTCTTTTAGCTCATTAAAATCTCGTTTTTTTGTTTCAGGAATATCTGCATCAGTAGTAATAATGCCCCATCGTTGCCGAGGACCAAATTCAGGCGTTAGTATTAATCCATTTCTACCCATAATGCCTAAATTAGCTGCGGTAGCGTGAGGTCCATATAGAAGTTTTCCACCAAAGGGGTGGTGTGCTTCACTTTTATAACCTTGTTCTTTCATATATTCTGCTAATTCAATGGTAACATCACCTAAAACTTTGTAAACTCGAAATACTTCTATCTCACAAATTGCGCTTGGAGCTTCCTTGATTTTATCCCATTTCATTTCCATTCCGAGAATGATACAATTGCGTCCATAGACTTTAAGATCCTTAAAAATATAATTTTCATTAACAGGCGTATATCCTATGATATCAACATCAAGTTCTTTAGCTTTTTTTTCGAATTTCTCCCAAAAATCGGGACTTATATCTGTTTTAGTATTATTTTCATTACCATATTTCGTTTTCCTTGCTTGTTGGAAACCTTTAAACGTTCCTCTGATGTATTTACTAAACATTTTAGCAGATTCACGATCTAAGACTTCTGCAGGACCTAAACTCATGTTAAATAATTCTTTAGGAACAATAAAAACAAGATTTTTATTTTTACCAATATAAGTGGGTTCAATCCCAGCATCTGACATTTTCTATCACTTTTAATTCAAAATACTAAAATTTTTACTTGTTTCTATATTAAATACAATATAAAGATAATGGTTTTAAAGATTAATCTGAATGTTTGCATGTCCCTTCTGTAGTAAGGAATTAAAATCAAGATTTTCTAAATGTTTTAATATTTATTGTCAAGGACAAAAGTTCAATGTCGGGAATTTAGTTATATATAGGTTAAATCCAGATTTAGGAGTAGGACGTGTAATAAGAAAGTTAGAAATCCCAACATCAAAAGCCTTAGATGATGAAGATACGAATATTGTATGTAAATACAAAGTCTCATTTAAAAATAATATCATTAAAATAATCCACTCGATTGATCTTATTCACTATGTTTATGAGCTAAATGATAAAATAGTTACTAAACATGGAATTGGATATATAAATACAAAAGATTTCCTATTTCAGGATGGTGTAATATCTTATGAATTTTTAAAAGAGGATGGTAAAAAATCTCAAATTTTTGAAAATGAAATTTATTCTAAATATGAAACACCGATAAAAACGCTGATTTCAAAACAGAATATAGACTCTCCAACAAATTTTTTAATTAAATATTGGGCAAATTTATTCTATTCTTATTACAAATCGTATCAGATTAAATGTATTACTAATTCACGTTTAACTTTAATGCCACATCAGATAAATGTAACACATAGGTTAGCAGAAGAGTTTTTTCCAAGAATTATTTTAGCAGATGAGGTTGGCCTTGGAAAAACAATTGAAGCAGGTATTTATATTAAGGAGATGATAGCAAGAGATTTGGCAGAACGTATTTTAATCATCGTCCCTGCTTCGCTTGTGAAACAATGGGCCTTTGAAATGAGTAACAAATTCAATCTCGAATTTACTATTTATGATGGCAAGAAAGTTAAAGAATTAAAACGGAAAGGCAGTTATAAACATCCAGATATACTCCAGAATCCTTTCTATTATGATAATTTAATTATTTGTTCACTTCAGTTTGCTCGAAATAAAAATTATATCGAATTATTATCAAGCATATCATGGGATATTGTAATATTTGATGAAGCGCATCATTTAAGAAGATAT
>JAEOTL010000429.1 GCA_016839845.1 Promethearchaeota archaeon | reverse complement strand
TACATCCTTCTATTGATTTTTTAACATAATTTTCTACTTGCTGTGGAGTTCCTGTTATTAGTAATGATGCTGGAACATTCCCACGAATACATGCATAATCGCCGAAAATTTCTTTTCCTTTTATTATGTCTGATTGATCAAACCAATATATTAGCTTTCCCTTATGATTTTTGGCAAACTCTGCCAGGTATTCAAACCGATCAGTGTATTTCCCTTCAAAAAATGGCATCGGAATCAACTTATTTTTAATTAAACCCTCCAAGATGGCAGTTAATTGAGGCCAATAGAACGTTTCGAATTGTTCAAAACTCATGAATCCTTCAGCACCGCGATGTAGAGGAATGAAGACAACTTTATTAGAGGGTACCAATTTTGATAAATCAATTGCAGCTTGAATAGAAGTATCAACCATAATATCTAGCAATTTTTTCAATTCTTCAGGTCTTCTATACATATCTAACATAGCACCCGTCATTCCTCTTAAGAATTCGCTAACCGAATCGTAAGGTGCTTGTAAAACATTAAAAAACTGTAGAGGATATCCTAACTTTTTCATATCTTTTTCATATTTGTTTGATATTCCTATTAATTTGAAAAAGGCATTAACAGAATTTTGAATTGATTTTAAAAGTTTTTGACCATCTGGAGTTCCAAACGACAACGGTAATAAAAATTGCGAAGTAGATGTATTAGCAATCCCTCCAAAAGGCGGAAATCCCGAAATGCCTTTAAAGTTGGAAAAGTGTCTAGGGATTAATTTTCTAATTAAGAATCCCGTCGGATCAGATAAGACCTCTTCATACTCGTTAGCTTTCATATATTCTCCTTCGACAAACTGAAAAGGTTGATGATCTTGTAAACATTGCTCTTGATCAGCTGCTCCTGGCCACTTATAAACTTTCATACCTAAAATGTCAAATAGTTCTCCAGAAAATACCGTAATTAAAGGAGATATTTGATCCCAATTAAGCGGGCTGAAAATTTCAACTGCTGCTTGGGCTAATTTTTCTGGGTGGTACATCGCATCTCTTTTGCTTATTCCTTTTACTACAGTAGCAAAAAAGTGAACCATAGGTGTAATTGGCACTCTATCGGGTTCTTTTAGAGCAATAGCATCAGATACGCGTTGATTACGTTCTTTAAATAATTTACGTGGATTTTTTTCACTCATTTAATTTACACCTTAATCCATTTATTAGCTAATTTGACAGCCTCAATTGCACTATCTCCGAAAGCATCAGCTCCAACATATTCAACGATGTTCTCATCTACAGTCCCTCCCCCGATCATAATTTTAAGAGAATCCCTTAATCCCTCATTTTTAATTTTTTGAATAGTTTCTTTCATTGAATCATAAGCCAGAGTTAAGAAACCACTTAGAGCTAAAACATCGGGTTTAAATTCCTTAATATTTTGCACAAAGACATCTGCTGGAATATCTACTCCTAAATCTAATACGTTAAAACCATCGGTATCTAGCATAAATTTTACAATATCTTTGCCAATGTCGTGAATATCTCCCGCAACTGTACCTAAGAGCACTTTTCCTTTTTTTTCCGCCTCTTCTTTTTTAGATTCTTTTAATAGCGGTTCTACCTTTTCCATTATTTGCCTTAATATCTCACCGGACATTATTAAGTCAGGTAAAAAATATTCTTTATTTTCAAATTTATCCCCAATAATTTTCATTGCACCTTTAACCTCATCCATAATCATTAATGGATTTTCATCATTTGCTATTTTTTCTTCTAACAGTTTTAATACGGTAACTTCATTTAATTCAACAATTTCATCGATAAAATTAGACAAGAAGTCTCAACTCTTTTATTATTTATTTAATTTCATTATACTTTGATTTTTTCTATAAAAAATTTACTTTATTCTTATTTCGATATTTCATTATTAAAATCTTTTTATAATTAATTTTTTACTAACTTTGGATCTATATAGAAACCCGGATCAGAAGCAGTATTAGGATCAAATTCGCTCTTTATTGCCTTTAACCAGCGGTGATAATTAGAAGCAATAGGACCAAAAATATTATGCATGACACTTCCTTCACTATCAACAGTTCCTAAGCCCAATCCAAGGGGATATTTCTTGGCAGCTTCAGCTATAGATTTCAAATATCTCACTGAAGCTTTTCTAGATTCTGGGTCGGTTATATCATACATGTACAATTCTTCAAGATGTGAGAATGTCCCATTTTCATATGGGAGCCCCCAGACATTATCTGCCCCGTCATCAACAATACCGCCTGTATCAATCTCTTTTTGTTTTAGCTTTTCACCTATTTTAGCACCTTCAACACACCAATCCCAACTTCCCAATGCACCGAGCGATGTAAAAAAGCCTCCACCAGCCCTAAAAACACCTCTCATTGTATTACACTGCTTGGCGATTGCCATAAATAACATAGCATTTAAAGGGCGTGCTTCAACAAGAGGGACGAAGGTTCCATTTGTATCTTCCATGATCTTTCTCACGACCTTATCCTGATATTCTGCTTCCCTCTTGGAATGTGCCATTGTGATGATAGTAAGATTAAATTTCGTTTCTTTTATTAAATCTTGAAATATTTTATTCTTATAGAATTCTGTGTTGCTTGGCGAAGCTGCTAATGCCATTATAAAGGCTGCATTACGGCACAGAGACCAGCATACCTCTGAATGAGCCAATAAAAGCCCACCTTCCTTGAAATCATCCCAGTCCTGCCAGTCTATGACGTGAGCAGCAGCAAACTTGGGGATTCTACGCTTCCTTAGGGTTATTACTGGTGAATGACCCTCCGTTTCTAAGATAGGAGGACCAGCCCAAGGATATAACTTTACAGCAGCCTTAGTAAAAACACCCATTCCCCCAAATGCACCAAAAAAACCTCTATAAACGCCTCTCAGACTTGGTCCTGGACCATCTGCCAAAAACCATTCAGAAGCATCAATAGAATCATTATCAAAGGATCCCCACGAGCCAACTTGGCATAATTTTCCATCAGGTTGAATCCATTCAACACCTAAAATATTTCTATTTGAGAAACCCGTGGATACACCTGTCCATCCTTGACCAACCATACTAGTCACACTTGCTAAAAGCGAAGCATTTGCACCACAGCCAGCAACATGACAATTTAAACCTAGAGGAAATAATTCTGCTTGAGCCTG
>JAEOTL010000428.1 GCA_016839845.1 Promethearchaeota archaeon | reverse complement strand
TGTATTTTTGTGAGGAGGATCTAACGGGAAACATTGATAAATGGATGAAAAAATCAATTCATAAAGCTCAAGTATTAGTTTTTATCTCAACTCCTAATTCCCTGAATTCAAAAGACAGCCTTTTCGAACTAAACCTTGCACGCGAAAATAAATTACATATAATCCCGATATTAGGCTTTGAAATGCAGTGGGAAGATTTAGAAGAATTAGATCTTCATCGGGAGTTTGGTTCCCCTTTTAGCCCAATGGAATTCGAAAAATTCTGTGATGAAATCTATCAACATATTTTAAAATTCAGAAAAGACAAAAAAATAGCGGATATTGAAGAAAAGAAATAAAAAAAGAGGATAAAAAAATTAAATTCTTCTTAAAAAATACCAGCAGTACTGGCTGGAATTAATAAAATGTAATCGCCATTACTTAGGTTATAATCCCTTAATTGATCGTTATCATCCATCGTAACTCCTCCTACGAATGTGGGAGTAAGTTATTAAGGTGATTAAAAATTATTAAATAGAGCATTAAAAGATGTAATAAAAAAAAGAATTACTTTTTTTTTAAACAAATGATATACTTACTGAAGTGAATATTATGGTTGAATTTGATATATGGCAACTTTATAGAATGATGTTATGTAGTCGTCTTTTTGAGAATGCTGTGATGAAATTATGGCAAGACGGATTGATTAGTGGTGAAATGCACCTTGGAATCGGAGAGGAAGCAATTGTAGCTGGAATCGTTTCACAATTAGAGGACGGTGATGCTATGGCAGTTACTCACAGAGGAACCGCCCAATTCTTAATGAGAGGTGTAGATCCCGTTTTATTATTACTCGAATTTTTTGGTCATCCTAAAGGACTCTGTAAAGGGCAGGGGGGTCATATGCATCTCTTTTCCAAAGAGCATTTAATAGCTGCTTCGGGAATTGTGGGGGCCTCAGGTCCAACAGCTACAGGATTTGCATTGGCTTCCAGTTATAAAAAGCAAAATAATATTGCCGTTGCATTTTTCGGAGAGGGAGCATTAAATCAAGGGATGATGATGGAATCAATGAATTTAGCGTCTGTTTGGTCCTTACCGGTTCTTTTTGTGTGTTGCGACAATGATTGGGCGGTTTCAACAACTACTACCAAGTGTATTGGGGGGACACCACTAGATAGAGCTAAAGGATTTGGGATTGAAGGATACAGTGTCAATGGAACTGATGTACATGCAATGTGGAAAGCAGCAAATGGAGCAATCTCAAGGATTCGGAATACAGGTGGTCCAATGTTTATTCACGCAACGTGCACACATATGGAGGGTCATTTGCTTGGAGATCCACTACTTATGTATAATAGAAATCCTATGATGATGGCTGAAACAGCAGATTCTCTCAAACAATATGCGGGTGAAAGTTTAGACGAGGTTCTTTTGCTTTTACGTAAAATAGGCAGTCAAACCAAGAAAAAGGGGGATCCTATCGTTTTTATATCTAAAAAATTAAAAGATCATGAAGATCGCCTTAAACAAATAGAGGAAGAAGTAACTAAAGAAATTGAACAATTGGTCAAGAAGGCGTTAGAAATCAATAATGGAGGTATAAAGAATGACTAAGATGAAATTTGCTCAAGCAATTGAGAGTGCGCTCGCACAAGCTATGGAAGAAGATGAAAACATTATTATTATGGGAGAAGATGTCCATACGTTACGCTTAAATTTGTTTGCCCGATACGGTAATGAAAGAGTGAAATACTCACCTATAAGTGAAAGTGGTTTTGTTGGTGCTGCAGTTGCTGCTGCTATGGCTGGCTTACGACCTATTGCGGAAGTTATGCTTGTAGATTTCATTGCGGTTACAATGGACGCCATTCTTAATCACGCATCGAAAATTGCATTCTTTTCGGGGAATAAATGGAATGTTCCTCTCGTTATTAGAACCGCGTGCGGCGGGGGTTATGGCGATGCTGGACAACATGAACAGAGTTTATGGGGTTGGTTGGCTCATATCCCTGGAATATCAATAGTTGTACCGTCAAATCCCGCAGATGCAGGGGGATTAATGCTATCTTCTATCTATGATAATAATCCGGTAATTTATTTTGAACATAAATTATTATCTGAGGACTGGATGGATTTCATGGCTATCGGGGGGAGAACTACTGTTTCTTTTGATGTTCCAGAATTAGGAGCATACGGAGAGGTACCAGATAAATGGGATCCGATTCCTTTAGGATTACTACATTGTATGAAAGAAGGAAACGATATCACATTAGTGAGTCTAGGAGTAAGCGTACATCGGTGCGTGGAAGCTGCTAAAATCCTAGAAGAGAAAGGAATATCTGCCGAAGTCTTGGATTTAAGAAGTGTAGTTCCATTGGATATAGAAAATATAAAAAAATCTGTAGAAAAAACAAAAGCTTTAATAGTTGTGGATGAAGATTACATGCAATTCGGTCTTTCTGGTGAAATATCCGCTTTACTTTTAGAAGAAGGCTTATCATTTAAATATGGTCGCGTTTGTACCGAAGATACAATACCTTATTCTATAAAATTAGAATTGCAAGCACTACCAAATACTGAGAGAATTGTCAACAAGGCTCTTAAGATTTTAAATAAGTAGTTTTTTATCACATACTTTTTTTTATAGTAGAAAAAAAAATAATTAACTTTAGATAGAAATTCAATTTACTCAAAACATCCAGCAGTACTGGCAGGAATTAATAGAATGTCGTCGCCATT
>JAEOTL010000049.1 GCA_016839845.1 Promethearchaeota archaeon | reverse complement strand
GTCGGAAAAACGTCATTTACAAAAAGATATTGCTATAATATATTTAACCCAAGTGAAAGGTTAACCATCGGTGTTGATTTTCATGTCAAAACAATTGAATTAAATAATAAGCGAATTAAATTACAATTATGGGATGTTGGAGGAGAAGAACGTTTCCGATTTTTGTTACCTACATACTGTCTAGGTGCAAATGCTGCATTTTTGCTCTATGATATAACTAGACCTACTACACTAGACAACATTTCAGATTGGATCACCACCGCCAGACAAAAAGGCGGATCTATCCCAATTATGCTAGTTGGCTCAAAATTAGATCTTGAAAAAACCCAACGTAAAGTTCAAAGAGAATACGGTATTCAAATTGCTGAAAAAAATGATATGGCTAGCTTTGTAGAAATGTCAGCTAAAGAAAACGTTAATGTAGATGATGCCTTTAGAGTTCTTACTGAACTCGCATTAGACCGAACTGCTACTAGGTGATTTAATGGAAGATACCGAATTTTTGCCTCTCAGCCAATTGTTTGATTCAATTGGTATCATTGAAAAGGGTATTGAAAGGATATACCATTATCTCCTTTTGAATAAAAGGATAGATAACTTGAAAGATGTGTGCAATCAATTTGGTCTCTCTCTAAAAAGGGGTTATAAAGTCTGTTCGGTATTAAGTGATCTGGGACTTGTACAGATCTATGACAGACCTATGAAAATACATATTGCGACTCCAATAATGACTTTATGGCAGAATTTAATCCAAAAGAGAATTGAAAATCTTCGAAATCAATTCCATGAAAAAAGGGATAAATGTGAATCTGCTATCGAAGATTTTACTAGAAAATACAAACTGGAGGAGCAAACAGTTCAAGAACCGGTTGAATTTATCAACTATGATGTTAAGAATTTTGATGAATCATATCACCATTTCTTAGCTCAAGGTGAATGTAGAATTGCTATTGGTATTAGATATGACAATCCATTAAACTCAATGATCCAAGATAATCGGTTTAAAGATCTTCCAGAAGTAGCTAAGAATTCAATGAGTGCTGGAATGAATAGAATTAAGGATAATCTTATAAATATAAAGGTTCAGGTTATCTTTAATTCGGAAGTTGCGAAAGATCTACTAATGAGTAAGGAGTTTGAACTTTTCACGAATCATGTAGAGCCATACAAGATGGAGTTCAACAAAATAGAAATTCACGTTACAGAAGAGGCTTTTAGTAATTTTTCCCTTACTGATACGGAAATAATCCAACCTTCCTTTGATCCAACAAATATTTTAATTGGAACTTATATCTCCCGAAATAAAAACATTTATCAAATTTTTCATGATAAATTTACTGAAATCTTCGAAAATGGCATCCCAATAGACAAATTTATCAATGAACAAAAAGATATTGGATTTGAGACTCTCTCAGAAACTCAGATGTTTGTTTTATGTGTAATGTAATATGAATAAAAACTATTAGACTTTTTCACCTTACTTTTTAAACTCTTTTCCAAGTTTAAATGCGTCGCCTAACTTTTCTCCTAAAAACCAATAAGTTGGATTTCTTTCAACTCCAGTATATATAACTGGCTTCATCTTTTTTATATCAGGCACCCCATTCGTTTGATAATCTTCCCCAATATACGAATTTATGGCCCTTCCTAATACAATATAATGATCTGATAATTCAATTAATTTTTTAACCTTTAATTCGATAGATAAAGCACACTCCTTTATTAATGGAACGTTTAAATCTCCATAGAATATTTTAAATAACGTAGATTTATCTACATCTCTTCCTGAAGTGATTCCTATATAATCTACTTTCTTTATTAGATCTGCTGAAGGAAAATTTATACTAAATATATTACTTTCTTTTATTCCAATCATAGTAAAATGTTTCTTGTTAATAGAAGCTATCCATAGAGGAGGATTTCTGTTTACCCGACTTACCCATGTACATAGCATGAAATTTGGTTTTTCATCTATTATTGTCCCAATTATCACACAAGGCATTTGATAAGGGGAAAATTTCTGATCTATTTTTGTCATGTACATAAGGAGTTAAATCCATTTGAATTTAAAAAATTCAGTTTACAGTTGATCTATTGTCAAGATTTTTGCTAAAATCAGCATATTAAGATAATAAGAATAGAAATATGTTGAAAAGTAGGTTTCTTTTGAATTGAGAAATAAATAAATAAAAAATAAAAAAGTAAAACTATTCTTTCTTTTTTCTTTGCATAGCTTTTCCGAATTTTTGAAGCAATTTTCGAGGAGTTACTGCTGGTCTCTCGTATTTTTTTAATTTGGATTTGATTCCAAAAAGATATTTTGAAATATCTTTAAGTCTTTCTGTGTCATAGCGCATCATCATAGTAATAGTCTCCATTTGCGGACTTCCACCCCCATGGACACCAGCTACTTGCATTAAGCCACCCAGATCGGAGACCACCATGCTTTCAATCCCTCTAAAACAACGATAAATATATTCAGGTTTAACTCTTGGATTTCGTTTCAAATATTTCATTGCTAGATCACCAACTTCTTCAGAGAAAAATGATCCTTCAAATGGTAAAGTTGCTATCAATCCCCCTGATAAATCTGCTAGAATTTTATATTCCTCATATATATTTTCTCCAGCTAATCTGCGTCCAGCATTAGTTAAAATTTCATCTGGTATCTGTGTACCTGAAGGGCTTTTTTCTGAATGTTTTGCACTTGATTCACCAGCAGCAAAAACTAACTCAGCAATACCAATAATGTGAGACAATTTATCTTGAACATGAGAAGCTTTTTCAATACCATTATATTCAGCAACTAAAGCTGCTGCCGATGCTAACACTTCAGACATAGCAGGTTTACAACCTGTATAAGTATGCCTATGATAATGGGCAAACATTAGAGCTAAAAAGCCTGCATAAGGAGTTTGTCGAGGATCGCCATGACCATTCAGAAAAACTCG
>JAEOTL010000427.1 GCA_016839845.1 Promethearchaeota archaeon | reverse complement strand
TTTCTAAAGTAATAATTCTTATGAAAAACAATATAATAGATTGTTTTTAATAAATGTACGTGGAGCTAAAAGTTGGATCGGTAAAAAACTTAATTGTTTGAAAGGAAAAGAATTCATGAAAAACTCGTTAATTTTCTTGAATTATGTCTACTATGATTTCCCGAAAAATCATAATTATAATTGGTGCATTGAACTAGCTAGTAACATTTCTGTAAGTGCCTCAAATGATTTTTCCACATTCTCACCAGTTTTAATCGAGATTTCACTGTAACTCGCTAACTTATATTTTTTAACTATTTCCATTGCTTCTTCCTTTTCTAATTTCCGATTTTCTTCTAAGTCCAATTTATTTCCGACCAGCATAATAGGGACATCACGTATTTTCTCTCTTATGATTTGAATCCAATTATAAAGTTGTTTTAGTGATTGAGGATCTGTGATATCGTAAATAATCATAACAGCACTGGCTCCAATACAATACGTAGGTAAGAGAAAACTAAATCTTTCTTCCCCACCTATATCCCAAATTTGAAGTTTAATCTTCCTTCCTTGGAAATCAAGATTTTTAACATAGAAATCCACACCCACACTCACCCCTGACTCTGGATTAAAAAAGTCAAAGCAATATTTCTGGGCTAATGTTGACCTACCTGCTCCAGGTTCACCCAAGAGCATTACTTTAAATGTTTCATCATAACTACCCGATTGTTTGAAAACTAATTTCTTTCTTCTTCTTTTCGATCTTATCTTAGACCAAAATCTAGAAAATCTTGAGTTTAACTTCATAGTTACAACAAATTTGTAGTTAATGTTGACTGCTCTTTAGAAAAATCTTTAACCTCATGAGTTGAAAGACAATGTTGGCATATAAATTTTACACTTTAGTCCTTTTTTCACATGAAATAAAAGAAATTGCTGAAGAAAACATCTACAAAATTAACCCACCATCCGAATCAGATTTTTATTAGTTAGATAACATTATTTACCGTCTGAAAATGTGAATATTATTAAGATAGGATGTAATCTAGTTTAATTATGAAACTCAAAAATTATGATATTTTCTACATAATTGGCTTAGCTGGTACGACTGCAGTTATGATACTGGAATTAGTCTTAGGATTTATAGCGCTGAATATCACGTTTCTTATTTTCTTCTGGACAATGAAGTTGCTCTCGGGGTTTGGATTAATCATGACTGTGGCAAATGGGATTCTATGGATTTTAAACCGATTTACTGAGAAACTTAGCAAGAAAGAAGTGCAGATTCTAGTTATAATTCAAGTGATTGTCCCGGGAATTTTAGTAGGGTACGCGATATACAGTATTATTTCAAACTTGCCCCCCTCAACTCCTTTGGTAGGTTTTCGATATTGGATTGATCTTATCCTATTTCTCTATGGCATCCTCTCGTTGATAATCTCGCTGTATATTTTCCCTTTAATACGTGAGGAATTTCAGGATGCAGTAGATCAAGGATTTTTTTCCCGTATTAAGAAGAGTGGAAAAGGAATTGGGCGAAAACTCAAAAAACGATATTTCAAATGGAGGGGAAAGTATGCGAAAGTCCAAATTCAAGACCAAATGACCATTGGGGAAGTGTTAGACATCTGGAGAAATCGGTTTGCAGTCTACTTACTTATCCCGATAGCAATAGGTACTCTTATTTTCACCCCTGTGGCGTTTGTTTGTATCATTTTTTGGCTAAAAATAATTGTGTTCGATAAAGGAGAGCCTAAACTTTATGAAAGAATTGCTCTACTCATATCGATGATTTTTATAGCGTTAATTGCATCGCTCTCTTATACATTCAACTGGGTATTCTACACACAAATACAACCATTATTCTGGACCATCCAAATCTTTTACTTGATAGGCATTGTCATTTCTAGTGCTATTTTCATTTATCAGTTTATAAAACTGAAGGGAATTACCATAAAGAAAATAAAGAAGGAACTTAAAGAACGAAAGGAAGCAAAAGAAGAAGAAGTTTAATCCTAATAAAAACATACATGTAGGATGTTTCCTACATTATTGTCTTTTTTTACCTATATCTTTGATATAAAGCAGTCAAAAAGTTGAATCTTTCTGCAATCTAAAGTGAAGAATTCATTTCTTTTATTTTCTTAAAAATGCTTTTAAATACTATTCAAAATATATTCTTCTTGATTAGTTATGTGCGATTCAGAAGATGATGTCTATGACGAGGCTTGGGAGTACTATGACAAAGTTAGAGATGCTCTAAATGGCTTATTTGAAGTTCTCAATATTTCATTAGACCCGAACAGCATTTTTTATCAATGTGGAGTAGATAATTTAGAAGCATTAAAAAGTAGTCTTTTAAATCTGCTTATGAAGGATTTTGACACTTTAGAACTTCAAGATACACTCCGTAGGATTGAATTTGACGTAAAAAAAAACTTGTTTTTTGAAGATTCTAAGAAAAAGAAACAAATGAAACAATCAGATAAAGAAGAAATAGCATAATTATTATATTAAATATACTTGAAGTCCTTTATATGGAGATGGTAAAAGAATGGATCACATCATTGGTTTTTTAATGATAACTGTTATAAGTTTTCTCAGCCTTTTTGGGCTTTTTATGATTTCAATAAAAGAAAAAACACTTGACAAGGTTCTATTTGTCCTTGTTGCTTTCGCTACGGGAACTATTCTTGCAACTGCCTTATTTGACCTCATACCGGAATCCCTCCACCATCTTGAAGAATTGAATGCTGGAGGAGCTGGAATATCTGTAA
>JAEOTL010000426.1 GCA_016839845.1 Promethearchaeota archaeon | reverse complement strand
TTTTGCCCGAATAAAAGCATTATGAATTTTCATTCTAAATTCATAATAAAATCCTGAGGGCATAATTAAATTTCCGAACATCATTGGTCTCTTAGGATCCATCCATATATGAGGCCATCCTTCTTCTGCGGGTAATGAGGGTAAATATTTATCAACAAGATCCTGGTCTTCTATAATAACCGGTTTTGAAGTGTGAGACAATATGAAACCACCGTATGCGATGAATTTTGGAAGTAATATCTCATGATCCTCACACACTTTATATGACATTAAGATTTCATCATATATTTCTTGATGAGAAGCACAAAACGAACTCATCCATCCTGTGTCTCTTTGACTTATCACATCGGTAAAATCAGCCCAAATATTCCACGGAGGAGCAGGTGCTCTAGAAGCTATCGCAACCACAATCGGAAGTCTTGCTCCAGCAGCCCAGTGAATCATTTCATGGCCATAAAATATACCCTGACCAGAAGTTGCAGTGAAAGTTCTCGTTCCAGCTTTACTAGCACCTATAACTGAGGCAAAAACACTATGCTCAGATTCAACTTTAATATATTGAGTCCCAGGCATCTCTCCCTTATCTGCAAATTCTGATAGCTTTTCAACAACTGTTGTTTGGGGAGTAATAGGGTATGCACTGATTACTTGAACTCGAGCTGATTTTGCAGCATATGCTGCAGCTACATTTCCTTTAATAATTATTGTTTCCCTTTCTTGGATAAAATCTTCTTGGGCTTTAACCATCGTTTATATCACTCTCTCTAATCATTTCAATTGAATTTGATGGACATTCTTTAGCACATATTCCACATCCTTTACAATATTCAAGTGCAATTTTGAATGTGCCATCTTCTTGTCTACTAATCACACCTTCTGGGCAATACATCCAACAAATACCACATTGATTACATCCTTCTTTAATTACTGGTCTAAAAGTCCTCCAATCTCCTGTTGCCCCAATACTGCCCTCTATAGGTAAAGAGATGGGAATTGGTGGTAATTCCTCCCAATTTTTATAATCTTGAACTTTAGGACGCTCTTTTCTTGATTTATTAATTTTTTTCCATTTTTTTGATTTAGATTTTGACATGTTAACTCTCTCTGACTGTTTCATAGGCATCTTTAGCGACGCTCATATTCTTATCTGCTTTACTCTCTCCAAATTCTTTTTTGATAACTTTCTCCATAATAGTTAAATCATAATAACCAGTGACTTTTCCAAAAGCCCCTAGCATAGGAATATTTAAAATTGGTCCACTCGCATGCATGAAGTCTTTCTTAATGCAAATACCTGTAGCGTCAACGATAAAAATTTTTACATTTTCAGGGAAACCGTTCGTGTTTATTGGCTCTGGGCTATTTACAATGAGAGTGACACCTTCCTTTATAGTTTCCTTTATTCTTGGAATATCTAGCAATGATACATCAAATAGTAAAAGATAATCTGGATCCACTACACTGTCATAGCTTTTAATGGGTTTTTTCATCGATACTTTTGTAAAGGCTTGTATCGGTGCGCCCCTTCTCTCTGCTCCAATAATGGGGATCGCTATCGTATCCTGAAAACCCTTTTCAAATGCCATTTCCGCTAATAATTGACTTGCACTGATACATGTTTGCCCTCCTCTACAGTGCATTGAAATTTCTACTATTTTTTCCTCTTGAGACAACATAATCCATCCATAAACTAATTCTTATCTTTTTATAAATAATTCCTTGTTTATTGAGTTTACTCTTAAAATTGTAATATTAAACAATAATATAGAGTTTTTAATCATAACTATTATAACAAAAAAAAAGTTCTAATAAATAGTTTGTTTTCTGAAAAATATCAATTTTTATTAATTTAGAGAATTTTTTAATCAGATTTTCGTTATTTTTATCAAATCTAGCGATTGAATAGGTCAAATGACTCAAAAGAGGAAATTAGGGGAAAAAATCTATTCATTTAAATGTCCTTCTTGTGAAAAAGGAACCATAGATCTAATCAAAACTATCTATGACCTACAAGATGGAGATAAGATGTTAATCTTAAAGTTCGAATGTGATAAATGTCCCTTCCATCAAAATGACATTATCCCTTTAACAACAAGGATGGACCCAGGGATCATGGTTCTCAAAGTGGAAGAGGAAAAAGATCTTAGATCCAAAGTTTATCGCTCACCGGTGGGAAAATTAGAAATTCCTGAATTAGAATTAATTGTAGAACCAGGTCCAAGAGCAGACTTCTTTTTTACAAATGTAGAAGGAATATTATTAAGGTTTGAAAGTGCTGTCTCAATATATCTAAAAAATCTTAGTAAAGGAGAACCCGAAAGAAGTGAGGTTGAAGAAATTCAACAAAAGTTAGCCCTAGCACGAGAAGGAAAATTCGAGTTTACTCTCAAAATAACCGATCCCCAAGGAGGGAGTTATATTCTCCCAGTTGATGAGTCAAAATATTCATTTACAAAACTTGAATCAGATTGAATTGAATAAATATAAAATATTGTTAGATCATAAAGGTTAATTAATAAACTAAAATCAATTTCGTAATTTTGTGACAAGCCATGGGAAATAAAATTAAGCGTGTTGGGATATTAACAGGGGGCGGAGATTGCCCCGGTTTAAATTCTGTTCTTTATGGGATCATGCTCAAGGCGTATGAGGCAGGGATCGAGTGTGTTGGAATTCTTAAAGGATGGAAAGGTTTTACAGAAAATAAAACAATGCCCCTAAATATTGCGGATCATGATGATTTACACACTATAGGAGGAACCATCTTATATACAAGCAGAACAAATCCATTTAATGACGCAAACTCCAAGGAAGAAAAAGCTAAAGATTTGGCAAGTAAATTCGATGACCTTGGAATTGATGCTTTAATTGCAATAGGAGGTGATGATACGTTAGGGGTTGCTGACAAAATGTGCAAGTATGCTGACGCAAAAGTAATTGGTTGCCCAAAAACAATAGATAACGATCTTGCTGGAACTCATTACACATTTGGGTTCTGGAGTGCCGTACAGCTAGCTTCCAACTCAATGGATAACCTTACAACCACTGCTCGGTCACATCAAAGAGTTTTTGTCGTGGAAATTATGGGAAGGGATGCCGGTTTTTTAACAATGTATAGCGGGATTTCTGCAGGAGCCGACATTATCTTGATCCCAGAAACCCCATTTGATTTAGAAGATGATATAATAGAAGTATTGAAAAATAGAGTTAAATCAGGATATAAATATCATATTATCGCGACATCTGAAGGTACTCATCCAACCCCTGAGTCACTTACTCGAGATTTTAAAACAATCTCGAAAGACGTAATAGATAATCTGCCAAAAGATACATTTGGTAATCCCCTACTAGCAAAATTAAATATGTCTCAAATAATAGTAGCAGAATTAAACTTACGAGATGATTTGAAACAAGTATTCCAGGAAAACGGGGTCGATTTCGAATGTCGAAGTGTTGTATTGGGACATACTATGCGTGCTGGCCCCCCTAACTCGTTTGATAGAATTTTAGGTTTAAGGTTTGGTCTCGCAGCTATGAAACTCGTTTTAGAAGGTAAATTTGGAAACATGGTGTCACTTCAAGGAAATAAAATTGAAACGATTCCCTTATCCAAAGGTGTTAAAAAGAAATATATAACACCAGAAAATGACAAAATGGAATTACGGGATCTACTGGTAAAAATTAGGTACCTCTCAAAACAAAAATAATTCGTGAAACGCATCTTTCACGAATGATTCTATATAAACTGGTGATATATTAAGACCAATTTTTAGATTTCAAAATTTTTAATCTCAAAAAAAATATTCAGATATTCATATTTAGAATTAAGTAGCCGTAAGATACTTCTTACAAATGACCTTAAATTCTTCACATGAACTGGTTTTTCATCTTTCTGTTCAAGTATGAACTCATGCAACATTTTTCTGGTTGCTTCTGGCCCCTCCTTTTCAAGATATTTAAGCCAGTGAGTTGAGGTTCTACAGATTCTTTTTAGAGCCTCATCAGGATATTCTTCTTTATCAAAAATTATTTCATGATACTTTTCTATGGCAATACCAACCCGTTCTAAATGATCAGCTATTCCTAAAGAATAACGGCATAAACTAATGATATTTGACGTAATTCTTCTATTCCTTGTATTAGTACTTGCTTCAAAGGATTCCCACACTTCATTCCATTCATCTTTATTTCTCCCAATTGAACCATCGTTATAAAGAGCTACATTTATTATGTCACTAAGATCAACATCATGGCCTCTTTTCAACTTCTTATTGAAAATTTCCCTCAGTTTCGTTCCTTCTAAGTAACTACCAGCTCCAAAGTCCAATAATTGGTTTAAGTTATTTGCTGCACAAAGTGCTTCATGCCTAGTTTCACCTGTATCCGGATTAACCCATTTCACACTTTTTTCATATTCCCCGGTTTCCTTATTTTTAATCCATCCCATTTCCCTTAGAACATGGTCTAATAGATGTACCTTAAAAATCCAGAAATCAATATCATCCGTAAACCTTTTTCTTCTCCAGTCTCTAGAGGTATACTTTCCTAAATATAATTTCAGTGTTCCACGGATGAGATCAAATTTTCCCCCTACCAAAGATTCGCACGCATCTTTATAATAAACGTTATTAGACTCCTTTGAGATTTCTACAATTCTATTGATAATCACTCGTGCTTCTCCTGCCACGACATCACAGGGGATGTGTCCATCAGATGGATAAGCTCTTGAACCTCCATCTAGAAATTTCTTAAATAGTGTTAAATCATTCTCAGGTATTTTATACCACGGATTATTAAATAAACTTTTACTGAAAACGTAATGCGTGTACCCATCATCATCTACACTGGTTTTATCATGTAAAGGAGAAACATCTCTCAATCCATCTCCTTTTTGCACCGCATCAGCTTTAGTATCCCAAATTAACGTCATTCAAGATTTTATATTGACTCTAATTATTAAAAATTGTTAATTTAAAATATAAACTCAATTTTTATACCTAGACTCTATTTTTATTATATGAATAATTTTTTCAAAATCTTTACTTATACTCCTTGGGATTCACACCACCCAAACATATTAACAGAAGTAAAAATGCTCTCATTAAAATCAATAATCGATAAATTTCCCATTGTAGAACAATCTTTTTTTGATGATCTCAGTAGTAATGTCAATCGGTATCATCATTATTCTTGGATTGAATCCATTAAGAGAATCATAGGTCCTGATGGTGAGGATTATGATATTAAACTTTGGAATCTTATTTGGGGAATAGATAACGAACGTAGAACATACCAACTATTAATCCAGATTATTGAGAGAAAGGCTACATTAGTTGCATTAGCACCACCAGAACTAGGGAAATTGTTTAGTAAATTTCAAGAAGAGGCTATTTTAAGAACTTTATCGATCCTCAATAATCCAAAAATGATGAAGTTTATAATGGTGTTAGCACCAAAAGGAATATCTATAGCTGAAGAGCAGCAGATCCTCCAATTCCAAAAAAATAGTCAAGAGAATCTTAATATTAATATATTGCTTAAAGATATGCCAAATATTAAAGGACAATGGTTCCCTGAATATTCACCTCGTTGCCCGAATTGTAATCAACTAATCACACAGATAAAGGGTTTTAATGTTGGGCTTCTGAAGTTTAAGTGTCCTTATTGTGGGTATCAAAAAAGTTGATTTAATGCAATTTTTGGGTAATGGATTTTTAAAAAGTTTATAAACTGCCTTTAAAAATACTTAAATGACAAGAATAATAACCTCTTAAAACAAGTGTTTTTATTAAAATCTTTAATAATATTTTATATTGAATAATACAGTATATATTATAGTATAAAACTAATAACGAGGAGTATAATTCAATTATGTACGTTGCAGCATTAGATTTAGGGACAACTGGTTGTAGAACTTATATTTTTGATTTAACAGGAACAATTATTGCAAGCGATTACCAAGAATGGCAGAGTTTTTACCCTTCACCATCATTTGTAGAACAAGATGCAAATATTTGGTGGGATTCCATTAAAAAAACAACTGAAAGAGCTATTGTTAAGAGTGGTATTGACAAAACTGATATTGTTAGTCTCTCAGTTACAAATCAACGTGAAACTATTGTGCCCGTTGATAAAGATGGGAATCCTCTTCATAATGCATTAGTATGGCAAGATAGACGCACAATAGATCAGGTTCAATATATCGAAAAGCAAGTTGGAATTGAACAGGTATATAAAACTACAGGTTTAACAATAGATCCATATTTTTCGGCTTCAAAAATACTGTGGTTTAAAGATAATAAACCAGAGATTTATAATAAAGCCCACAAATTCCTATTAGTTGCAGATTTTATTATCTATAAATTAACGGGTCAATTTTATACTGATCATTCAAATGCCTCTAGAACGATGCTGTTTGATATTAATAATTTATCATATTCCGATGAAATCGCATCGCAACTGGACCTCGATCTTGATAAAATGCCAGATACAATAGAGAGTGGAACAGATATCGGAGAAATAGTTACAGATGAGATTTCTTTTGAGAAGAAAACTTTGGTTGTAACTGGTGCGGGAGACCAGCAGTCAGCTGCTTTAGGTGTGGGTGTTGTTTCCCCCGGAGAGATGAAGTGTACAACAGGAACAGGAAGTTTTATTCTTGCTTATCTTGATTCACCAAATTTTGATCCACAAAAGCGAGTAGTATGTAGCTGTCATGCCATTCCAGGAGCATGGGTTCAAGAAGCAAGCATTTTTACTTCTGGGGCGACTCTAAGATGGTTTAGAGATGAAATTGGACAAGCTGAATTTACACTAGCCGAAGAAAAAGGTCAAGATCCATATGAGATAATGATTGCTCAAGCTGAAGAGTCTCCTATTGGTGCAAATGGACTAGTTTTAATCCCGCATTTAGTTGGAGCAGGAGCACCACATTGGAATCCTCTAGCTAAAGGAGTATTATTTGGTTTAGCTTTGGGTCATCAACGTAAGGATTTATATCGGGCTGTTCTTGAAGGAGTTGCCTTTGAAATTAGAAAAAACATAGATGTGTTTAAGGATATTGGAATTTCCCCTAAAGAATTAAAAGTAACTGGGGGTGGGTCTCGGTCAGATTTATGGAATCAGATCTACGCTGATGTTTTGGGAATTACCTGTGTCAGAAATGTAATAGAAGAGGCAACTTCTCTTGGGGCAGCTATTCTAGCTGCCTCGGGTGCAGGAATCTTTCCTGAAATCGCAAAAGCCGCAGAATCATTGTGTAAAGTAGATAAAAGATGGAAAACTAATAAAGAAAACTGGAAGCGTTATGAAAAATTATATCAATTTTCACTTGAGCTTTATACCCATTTCAAAGACAACGAATTATATAAAAAACTTAATGCTCTGATTTAGTACTTATACCAGATA
>JAEOTL010000425.1 GCA_016839845.1 Promethearchaeota archaeon | reverse complement strand
GTTACTAGACGAAATAGGTTATTACCGTAATAAATCCTATACTTATAAAAATAATTGTCGAGATTATTGCTAAATATAATTTTGGGACTTTTTTAGCTATTACAGCACCAAGAAACACACCCATCCATGCTAGCGTTATTAGGGCTAGAAAAGACCCGATCCATACTTCTACGGGAGAAGAATAAACAGATGTGAGGGTAACTGTTAGAATCTGAGTTTTATCTCCTAATTCCATTACGAAGATAAAGAGAAATCCAGCAAGATACGCATTTTTTTTTAACTTAGAAAATTTAGATGTAGTTTTTTCCTGTGGTTCGTTTTTTCCAGAAATACTGGCATTGATTGCATTATTTTTCTTCTTGTTTTGTCTTTCCTGGTATAATTTCTTAATTTTTGGAAATTCTAACACTCCGATAACAAGAAAGAGGATTCCCGAGAGTAATGTAATAATTGAGAGAGCAATATATTGAGTAATAACCGACCCCAAAAATACTCCAAGAGAGACAATCAAGCCAAAACCTAATGTAGCCCCAATACCAACTTTATATGACTTATCGTGTTCCAAGGTTAGATTAAATACAATTAATTGAGTTTTATCTCCCAGTTCTCCAAGGAATAAAATACCGTAAGTAATAAAAATAATTAACCAATCCATGTTAACCCAAATAAAACATAAAAAATAAAATGTCTGTTTGATGCATAAGATATTAAACTAGTTTTAAATAGGTTTTTTACTGTCTTAAGATTATATTTTACAATTCGTTCAATATTGTCTTAAAAAATTATAATAATAAAGGGTACATACAAATGTCAATTTTAGGGATAGATTACGATAAATGTACAAATTGTAAAAACTGTTTATATTCATGCTATTATTTAAGAAATGATAAAGAGCAAGATAAAGTAATTTTTAATGATCCATTAAACTTATGTAATATGTGTGGGCATTGTGTCGGAAAATGTCCTTCTAATGCTTTTAAGCACGAAAGCTTTGGAGAATCAATTGAATTCATTGATGGTCAAGATCCTTATTCCATGATTTCTTATGATAGGCTACATAATTTTATGAGTGCCAAAAGATCAGTAAGACAGTACAAAAGTAAGAAAATTCCAAAAGAGATATTGAGAAAGGTAATAAATTCCATGAGTTATGCCGCAACGGGAGGCAATGTTCGTAGATTAAAGTGTCTTATTATATCAGAAGAAGAAAAAATCAGACATTTGTCAGATTCTATTGTAGATAGAATGCTTTCAGATCCAACCACAACAGAAGGATATAAACAAGGATTAAAACTTATGAGAGAACGCGGAAGAGATCCGGTTTTTTATAAAGCACCTCATGTAATTATATTATACTCAGATAATGATTTCGATGCTATGAATGCTACTATCGCCTTTACAACCGGAATGTTAAGTGGACAATCTTTAGGATTAGGATCTTGCTGGATTGGAATGGCACACATGTTTTTGAACGGTGATAAAGAATACAAAAAAAAGATACTGGGTATTGAGGGGAGAGTATGGGGTGTTATAATTATGGGATATCCTACTGTGAAGTTTTATAGGATACCTCCACGTCCCTTCATTCCAACAAAAGGTTTAGAAGAACTGGACTAGGCTAACACATGAAGGAATATCATCTTTTTTTTCTTAAATAAATTGAAGGTAACTTAGAGCTTTATAAAAAGTATAATAAAATGAGATGGATTAATATTAACCGCAACACCCGTCGCTTCCTGGATTTTTTGCTCGAGCTCGAGCGTTCCATAAACACCCACACCCTTTTCGTTCTTGTAAGAGTATAGCCATTGCTGGGCAGTTTCTTTTACAAGCACTACATTCTGTGCATCTTTCTGGTTCAAGAATCTCAAATTTTCCATTGTCATCTGACTGGGGAATTCCAAATGGACAAATTTCAGCACAGATTCCACAACCCGTACATAAATCTTGATCAATTGATATTTTTGGAAGTGCTATTTGTATGGTTATTCCAGATGGTTTTAATGTTATTTCAGACACACCTTTTTTATTTTCTAATTATATTAAGAGTTTTTTCATATTTATGTAATTCTATAATTTAATATAAAACAATTCCGCTAAGCATTAATATCACGCTAATGATCAATAAGGGAAGATGAATTTTTCTAAAAGTTGGATATTCTTCTTGAATTTCAACAGGGCTGGTTGCCATTGTGTATCCACTAAAGCTCATAGTAAAAAAGAAGGCAAGCCAAAAGTAGAAACAAACGTTCCAGAAGATTAAATAAAGCGAACCATGCAAGAACCATGTAATCCCTCCCAAAAACAATGTGTTAAGGATCCCGAAGAAAATTCCCTTCTTTATAAAACACCTAGTAAAATTTGATAAAGGAAATAAGACCATAATTAGACCATTAGTTAGAATAATCCAAAGCCAAATTTCACCAATCCTCCAAAATTTTCCAACCCAAAATGGATGAATAAAGCTCAACGCAAAAAGGAGCACGAGCAAAGCGATGGTAGGCCATATGAAGATTTTTCGTAGTAAAAAAGTCGTATGAGTTATAAAAGCCCTTAACCTGTGAGAACTTGTAAATTTTGCGAGTTTCCATTTATCAGGTTTTTTAGCAGGGCGATCTTTTAAAAATTGTGGTAAGTATTTTGCCCAAACAGGTCCATATAGTAGATTAAAGGGAAAATTTGGTGATTCACTGG
>JAEOTL010000424.1 GCA_016839845.1 Promethearchaeota archaeon | reverse complement strand
TAGAAAATCGGTTAGGCCAGGGATGGAGCAGCCGTAACTATAGGTATTTACGCTTTATAGTAAGGGTGTGGAGAGGCATGACTATTGGTCATAGCAATAGAATTGAGGATTCGAGGCTTGGGTTTTTATAATCTAATAAAAAGAAAATTTATTTAATCAATTGAAATCGAAGTAATTTATCCTTATCTTCTTCTGCATAATCAACTCCAATTCTTTTAAGTGAAACAATATTTCTTTCCTTAGATTCTGAATTATCAGCAAAATATAATTTTGAATCACTGATACATGAATCTTTACCATTGAACTCATTTTTTGTAATATTGAAAGCCATACATAATTTTCCTGGACCATCGGTCAAATTTTTAAAATTCTTGCCTATATTCACTCCTCGATTTTTAATTATCAATTCAATCCCCCCAATTGGGTATAGTTGTCTTATTAACACAGCACATGGGATTGATTCAGCTTCAGTAATTACATTAAGGCAATAATACACCCCGTAAATTAAATATACATATAGAGTACCAGGTTTCTCGTACATTACTTTTGTTCTATTAGTTTTTTTATAATTATACGAATGGCTAGCTTTATCATAGGGACCGAGATAAGCTTCTACTTCGATAATTTCGCCAACCATCTTACCTTTATACGTTTCTCTAATTAAAAGTTTCCCTAATAAATCTCTCGCAACTGTTTCAGTATCTCTATTGAAGAAATCCCTATCTAACCTTTTAAAACTAGACAATGAATTGTGTACTTTCCACAAGAATTATTTATTTATCAAGAATAATGTTTATACTTATATTAAATCTAATTACAATTATTAATTAGGGGATTATGAAAGCTCCAGAAAGAGTATTAAAGGCAATAGATCATGAAGAACCGGATAGAGTTCCTTCATTCGAAATCATAACGAACAACTCAATATTAAACCATTATGACATCCCTATTGGAAAAGGGTATAGAGACGGTTTAAAACAACTAAGTAAAATGGGAGAAAAGGGTAATGAACTTATTTTAAAAGGATACTCTAGTTTTGATTATCTAAAGAGAGTTTTCCAACAATCTTATGAATTTTTTCGACGCGCTGAAATTGACATTGCTCTTACCTTAGCATCTATATATCCAAGAAAAATATTAGAAAAGGGAGATGGTATTGTTGATGAATACGGTCGAATCATGAAACAAATAGCTTACAAAGCTAAGGACGGTATTGAATCGGTTGTTAATGAATATTTTGGAGGTTATTTTAAAGATTTTGATGATTATGAATCATGGGAACCTCCAGATCCTTATTGGGAAGCGAGATTAGCAAATTTTAAGGCAGGGAGGGTTGTTCAAAAAGAAATGAATGACGAAATCTTTTCTATACCTTCTTTAGGTGCCTTAATGGAATGCTCCTGGGAAGGATTTGGAATTGAGAACTTCTCAAGAATTTTGGCTAGGCCAAAACAAGCACGAAAGGTATTTGATGATCGAGGAAAGTTTACATTAGAATTGGTTAAGATATTAGCAGAGAATAATGCTCAAATTATACTATTGTTTGATGACTATGGGTTTAAAAATGGATTGTTTATGAGTCCTAAAAATTACCGGTCTTACGTCTTCCCATGGTTAAAGCGAATTTGTGATGCGGCTCATAGACAAGATTGTAAAGTAATTCTGCATTCAGATGGAGATTTATTAGAGATATTTGAAGATATCATAAATAGTGGGGTTGATGCATTAAATCCTATTGAACCAACAACAGCAAACCCCGATTATGATATATTTAAATTAAATAAAAAGTATGGTGATAAAATAACGTTCATTGGAAACTTATCTCCTGTCTTACTAGTAACTGGTCAAATATCTGAGATTGAAACATATGCTAAACGTTTAATTCGCGAGATAGCCCCAGGAGGAGGATATATTTTCAGCTCGGGTCATAGTATCAACCCTGCTGTTACTGTTGATCGCTTTGAAGCAATGCAAAATATTAAGCGGAAATTTGGATCTTACCCTATTAATGTTCCAGATTGAAGCTCCTAATAATTTCTAAATTCGTTTGCGGCTTCAAACATAGCTACAATATTTTGAGGTGGCACTTCTGCAGTAATATTGTGAATATTAGCAGCCACAAACCCACCACCAGGTTTAAAGCACTCAAAATTTTTCTTTACCTCTTTTCGAATTTGTTCAGGAGTCCCAAAAGGGAGAGTGTATTGTGTGTTGCACAAACCACCCCAAAAGGTAATATACTTTCCAAAACGTTTTTTTAAACTACAAGGCTCCATATCATAGGCCGAAATTTGTACTGGATTAACAGCATCATATTTTATTTCTACGAAATGGGGAATAAACTGTGGAATTGAACCACAACAATGATAATTTATCTTAATATTTGCTAAACCGTGGATCTTTTCTGAAAGCTTTTTCTCAACCGGTTTTATCAATTTTTCATATGTTCTCAAGTCCATTATTGGTCCAGCTTGTTCTGCTAGATCGCCATTAATACACAAAACATCGAGAAATTCACCAATCTCATTTAAAAATGTAATATTATAATCGGTCCAATATTGTAAAAGTCCTTCCATAGCTGCAATAATTAATTCAGGTTTTTTTTTCAAATATCTGAGTGCTCTTGTAAAGCCAAAGAGAAAAGTCGTATATTCATAGATACATCCTGTTGGAGCGGATACCAAAGCGAAGTTGGTATTTATGTGTAATTTTTTAGCATATTCTCTTAATCCTTCAAATGCAGATGGATCAGTCCCATCAGGCCAATCATAATTTTTTATTTGCTGGGTTGTATTAAATTCTTCAAAAGGGTGAATAACTGGATCGTAATACAAAATATCATCTAAATCTTTATTAGCATCATTTCCCCAAAAACAACCAAATTGATCATATACCCCAACATATTTGTCTTCATATTCTAATTCGAAATCATCAATTTTAACCATGCCACCTAAAGGTCGAATATACCTCGTATCGATTTTAAAACGTTCTAACAATTCCTCACATGGATTCGCAAGTTGTTGAATATAATCATAAGTTTGAATTTCCTTATCTTCAATCTCAAGATAATCTATTAGTTTTTGATAAGCTTTAATATGGATTCCTGATTGATTCCCACCAAGGTCCAACGGAATTTTATCAGGTTCTTGATGGTTTAACGCTTGATTAATTCTTTTTCGTGAAATCATACTTTAAACTTATTTTTTAATAGATCTTATTAACTAATTCTTCTTGGTATTTATTTTTAAAATTTGCTTATTCTTCAATGTATTCGAAATATTAAAAAATCAGTTTCAAATTACTAAGATTTTCCTAAATTCATTCTTTTTTTCAGCAAATGTCTAATTTGCTCTTCTAAACCGGCTAACTCTATTCGGGTGGCAATTTTTGCTTTAGATTGTCTTAATCCTTCCCAATCATTTTGTTTCTTAGACAATTCCTCTTGTTCTTCTGAGATTTGTTTAGTTAAAAGACTTTGGTTATATTTTTCAGCAATATGGGCTGCTTGAGTTAATAATTGCTGACTTTCTTCATATTCGAATGTAATTAACTTCAATTTAGCTTGCAATAAATATGTTTCTGCTTGCAGCCAATAGGAGTGCGAATTTTTAGCAGCATTCCTTATCTGATTTACATAATCTTGTATCTCATCCAGTACTTTTAAATTACCAGTATTGCTTAGCTTAATTAAAAGCAACTCACATAAATGAAGTAGAGACCGTATAGCAAATTCATAAAGCGTATCCTCATTCTCAAGAATAAACCTTAATATTTCTTCAGCTTTATCTCGATTGCGAGCTTGAGAACTAGATTTCAATATTGAAGCCTTATTAAGAAGATATTCTATATTTAAAGATAATTTGTCTTTCAATTTATCAGGTATTTTCTTCGATTCGAGAAGATATCGTTGTGCTTGTTTAAGATCACCCTTTTCAACTAATATTTGAATTAAAGAATCGTAAAAAAAGCCAGCTTTTTGTTTTAAACCCAATTTATTGTCTAGTACTAAGCACTTTTCTAAGCACTCTAGAGCACGGTCCAACTCTCCTTTCTGCCTATAAGTTTCCCCGAGATTATTAAGAACGATTGCCATCCTCTCTTTATTGTTAAATTCCTTGAAAATTGTTAGGCTTTGCTCATTAAGTAGTATGTTACGATCTAGATCCCCTTTAAAAAAATATATAGATCCCATATTTTTAAAACCTTCCGCAATACAGTACTTCCAATTGTTTTCCTTGGCAATAACCAGACCTTGGTTCACATATTCTAAAGCACGGTCTAATTCACCCCCATCAATACCAATTCTCCATCCCAGTTTTAAAAGAGATTTGGAAACTTCCTTTGTGGCACCAAGCTTTTCTCGCAATGCTAAAACGCGTTCAAATTGCACTATTGCTAGATCAAAGTTATGATTTCGTTCATAAAACCATCCTTTAACATAAGCCATACAAGCTTCTCTTTGCGGATTATTTTTGGGTAATTCCCGTGATAGTATTTTCAATATATCTTCTCCCTGCTCAATGATTTCAGCAGCCTTTTCTAATTCAAAAAGAAAAATTAAAGCCTCAGCCATTATAAGTAAGGTATTAAAAGTGAGAAAATTACTTCCTAAATCTGAACTCTTTTTGTATGTTTGCTGAGCAAGCTTGACAACTTTTTCATATAAACCTTGCTGTAAATAAAGCTCACATTTAAGGAGATTACATGATACTATCTCATAAAGGTTGTACTCTTCTCTTTCTTCGAAATGTTTTAATAATTGAAAAGCTTCATCATGCTTACCTTCATCAATGAATCTTTCTGCTCTTATTAATTCTTCAGGTTTTTTCTTTTTTTCTAATTCTATTTCAACCATATTATTATCAACATCTCATTAATGCTTCTTCTATTTTTAAGATTTTTTAGCTTTTAATTTTTTTGTCAGTTCAAATAATGCTGAATAAGGTAATGACATGTCAAAATAGACAATAGCGTTATCTTCATCTAACTCATGCTTCATTAGTAATTTCTGAAGTTTTATCATGTACTCTATCCGTAAATCTAAGAACTCTTTATAACGTTTTTCATCAATACGCATAATAGAACATGAAATTTCATTCATATCTGATAAGAATTCTTTATAAATACTTTTGGCAAATTCAATATTCTCAACATCTGCTAATTGTTCTCTAAAATAGTTTAGCAACATTTTTAAATATTCAAATCGTTTTTCTAGGTCTTTTATTATTTTTGTATAATCATCAATCTTTGAATTATAAAATTTTTGAAGTTTTTCTGGTTCTTCTGGTAAATTCTCTTCATCCCATTCATCTTCCATTTTTCTAAATTTTGGATTAATTTGGAAAAATTTTGGTGGAATTTTTTCTCCTTTTCCCTTTTTTGCCCTCCTTGATATTAAAAGTTCATCATTTTCCATTCCGATTAAAACTCGTGATACTGTCGATTTACCTCGATTTACATATTTAGTTATTTCAGTAACATTTAATTCATTATAAAGCTCCAGAACCATCCAAATATCATGACGTAACGGATGTTCATCAATTAATTCTAACCAAGTTTTTTCTTTTTTACCTTCAGCTTTACTTTCTAACAATATATCACCTCATCGATTTCAGATTCACATGTAATTTAGTTTAATTCTTATTACTGGGATGTAATCAATATTTTGTCGGTCTTGATTCATTTTTTTCTATGTCAAACATACAACTTTTTTATATCTAATGAATTTGATTTTCCTCAAATATATATTAGTTACCATAACATTTAAATATGACCCTTCCCATAATGAACATTAGATAGACCGTCCCATTTAATTATAAATATTGGACGGCTTATCAAAAAAATTTTTAAAAAAAAAAGGTGAAACTAATTACAAAGCGAAATTCAAAATTAGTTATAATAGTGTTTTCTTTTGGCGCGATTATCCTCATGGGTACTTTCATCTCTCAGACACTAGCATACAAATACAAAAAGTCTGATTATTGGCCTGACTGGGATAAATGGAGAGAAGCAAGTCCCGAATCACAGGGTATGAATTCAAGTAAGATAGAGGAAATGTATGGTTTTATCGAAGCAAATGAGATAAATATTCAAAGTGTATTGATTATTCGCAATGGGTACATAATCAATGAGGAATATCTTAATGAATCCATACGGATGGAACAAAAGAGTTATTATTGGCCTGAAGCCGATCCCGTTTGGGAACTCCGTGATGGAAGACTACATCATATTTATAGTGCAACGAAATCTATCGTCTCTCTGCTTACTGGGATAGCTATTGAAATGGGACTTTTCGACTTAAACACAAGATTCTTTGATGTTTTCCCAGATAGGTGGGATCCTGATTATTATGGTGACGTAAGAAAAAAAGATATTACTGTGGAAAATCTGCTCTTACAAAATGCTGGTATTTACTGGAATGCGTGGGACCCGGTATTAAGTGAGGCATGGGCGGATACTGAGTATAGTATCGACTTCTATCTTCAGCAGCCAATGAATTATACACCTGGAGAAGAGGATCATCCTTATGGAGCCTCTTGGGCATGGACATATTCGAGTGGAAATACAGAAATGTTGTCCGTGATTATCGCCAATAGATCCGGGATGACAATGGCTGATTTTGCTCGAAAACATTTATTCAAACCGCTTAAAATTCGAGATAACGAATGGGATTGGTTATATGGTCCTTCGGCATGGGGAACAGGAGATCTTGCGAATAAATATTTCGGTGGATTCGGGCTTTTCATGACACATAAAGCGATGGCACGCATTGGATTGATGTGCTTAAATGCGGGAAAGTGGCGTGGAAGACAAGTTGTTTCAGAGGATTGGGTTGAAACATCAACGAGTGCTCTACTAGAAAGAACATTTTTTGGGATGTTCACATTTCATTATGGATATTTATGGTGGGTTACTCCTGATAAATATTATCAAGCTTTCGGGGCAAATACACAACGGATAATTGTACTTCCAGAATATGATATTGTGGTGATCTTCACTGCCAATGACCCCCGTGATTTGGCCCTATGGTCTGGTCCCGTCGAAATTGGGTTCATTGACGATTTCATAATACCGGCTGTTTTGAAGTAGAGAATATAAACGTCAGCGTTATTAATAACTAAAAAAACAAAAGATTCAAGTCAAGAAAAAATAACTGTCATTTTTTTTTTTTTAAAAATAAATTTTAATCTACAAAAAAAAGTGTAATAATTCAAAAAAGACTAAAAATAAAATAGGGAATTCAAATGAAAAAAAATCAAAAATTAAATACAAAAAATGTTTTAGGGGTGGTAATTGTTATTCTAATTTCAATTTCCCCCATAAGTCTCGTTAATGCTACTTGGGATGAGGAAGATATGGATGGGGATGGAATACCTAATGGGGTTGATGATGATGTCGATGGGGATGGATTATCCAATTTCCAAGAGTGTTGCGCGATGTTTAATACAGGAACCGACCCTTATGATCCCGATGACGATGACGATGGAATGTCAGATGGTGAGGAATACGATTACTGGGGTGGTTATAACTATATGTATCTTGATACAGATGGGGATGGTATACCGAATATTAAGGATCCTGATTCTGACGGGGATGGTTTATTAGATGGAGACGAAATCGAAAATGGACTCGACCCCGGAAATCCAGATACTGATGGGGATGGGATAACAGATGGCGATGAAGACCTCGATGGAGATGGGTTAACGAATGATGCTGAACTCAATGATCATGGAACTGATCCCACAGAAAGAGATTCAGATGGAGACACTTTAGACGATGATTGGGAGCTTGATCATGGATTAGATCCTACTGAGGAAGATTCAGATGGAGATTACTGCCGCGATGATTATGAACTCAAGTTTGGGCTTAATCCCAATAATCCAGATACAGATGGGGATGGAATAGATGATGGGCCTGAACTTGTGTACTGGGGAGTACTGAGAGGCGGAGAAATAGAGGATGTAGGTACTGAAGATACAGACGGTGATGGTATTCCAAATTATAAGGATCCCGACTCTGATGGGGATGGACGATTAGACGGTGAGGAAATATATGATGGCGATCCTAATACAGATCCTATGGTTAATGAAGATATACTTGCTTATATTATTGTTGTTGTTTGTACAGTCCCTTGGGAACCAAATGGTGAAGAGCCAATTTCAGTCTTAATTACTCCAGTTCCTGGAACTGTCTCCCCAAATGTCAGTGGCGTTAACCTTGTTTCTCCCAGCCCATATGCTTCCATTACCTCTCTAATGACAACTGATCAAATTAACGATGCCACAACTGGTACTAGTGTTAGTTCACCTGGAGGAAAGCTTTTCCAGAGTTTTACCCCATCAACAACCTCTCTTGATGCAATCGATCTCCGATTAAGAGCTGGAGGATCCTTTCCTGATGAAGGATACCTATCTCAAATATTAATACGAGAAGGAAGTCCAGATGGTACAGTGTTAGGAGAAGGAGGAGCATTTATCTCTGGATTAACAACTGGACAACAAATTGAGGCTCGTTTTGAACTATCAGAATCAATTTCAGTAATTTCAGGAGAAGAATATGTTATTGAATGGGTATCACCATCTCCAACTATCGTAAGCTGGATGAGAGCAAACTATGACTCGTACTCTGATGGTACTGCTCTTACTCCTTTTGGCGATCCAATTACCTATTGTGATTATATTTTCACAACATATACCTCTTCTCTCCCAGTTACTATTCCATCTAATGGTGCTATGGAAATAAAATTGACTAATACTCCTGCAACTTTGGAACACTGTTTCGCATCTCTAGAGATCATTAGTGATAAACCAAGCGCTCTAGAGGTTACCCTATCTGGAGGTTTGGCGTTGGATGATGATAATGATGGTCTTATAAATGAGCAAGAACTTTTGATAGGGCTCGATCCTCAAAATCCAGATTCAGATGGGGACGAGGTGAGTGATGGTGACGAGATATATATTTATGGGACTTACTTTTTAAATCCTGATACAGATCGTGATGGATTGAGTGATGGAGATGAGGTTTATATTTTTGTTACTGATCCTAGAAATATGGATACAGATGAGGATGAACTTAGCGATGGGGATGAAATTCATTTATATTGGACTAACCCTTTAAATCCAGATACAGATGGAGATGATGTAAAGGATGGCGATGAGGTTGATGCTGGGACAGATCCGTTAAATCCTGTTGATACTTATACTCCAACCGGCACTTATGTTCTAGTTCAAGATGACAATACAGGCGTTTCTGTCACATATGATTATATAACCACTCTAGGCATTACGACAATAACTCCTTCTATAACACCACCTCCAATTCCAACGGGAGTATCCGATACTGGTTCATTTATATCTATTTCAACAACAGCTTCTTATTCGGAAGTAATTACTATTTCCATTCCATATGCTGAATCACAAGTATCTAACGAGGATAATCTATTTGTTGGACATTACAATTCTGGAACAAAAACCTGGGAAGATGTTACAACAGAAGTCAATAAAGACAGCAATATTGCTTATGCTAAAGTTTATAGCTTATCTATCCTTGCCATCCTCGAAGATATTATCCCTCCATCTATAGAACTGCTAAGACCTAAAGCAGAAGATGCGCTGCAAGATGGTATCTCTTTTACTGTCAATGCTACTGATTTTAGCGGAGTTCAATGGGTGAACGTTACGATTATAGAACTATATGGAACTTATTCTGCAACTTTTTTCCTTGACCAAGTTTCAGATGATATATGGGAATACAAATTTGACACAACTCAACTTCCTGATGGTTATTATGTCATTATTGTTGAAGCGAGTGATAGATTTGGCAATACTGATTCTTTAGCTGCTGTTCATGTGAGCATTCGAAATTGGGCGGTTCTCGAACTATTGCCCTTGACCGAAGAAAATAATCCCGGTCGAACCATGCCAGTTAAATTCTCACTTAGAGTCTCGGATCTTGTGGATCCAAATATGCCTTTTGTACGAAATGAAGAACTTGAGATTATCATCTATGCATCCGATAACATCGACAAGATCCTCCAAAATAGCACATATGGTGGAACCTCAACCGATTATAGGATTATCTCTGAAAGCGAAATGTACATTACAAACTTTAAGACTGCGAAGAAACCAAAAGAGTATGTTGTTCAGATTTGGAGAAATAATTTCTTGGTTGGGAACTTTACATTTGAGACTGTACCAAAAGGAGGAAAAGGCTCTTCTAGTATTACGATAATTGATACATATCAGGGAAACATCGCTATCCCTTCGAGATCTTATGCGATACTTTTTAGTTTTATAGCTTTCTTGTCAATAATCCTTATTGTGAGTAAACCGAAATTTAAAAAATTTTATCTCTTTTTTTTATTTAAACTTAGTTGAGAAATTCAAGTTATTAACTCCTTTTTGTGACAAATTCTTCTTTAAGGAACATTTCTAACTTCGGATTAGAAGCTATAAATGGAAATTTTACACTTATTGATAATTCTTTTTCAATTTCAGTTCCATCTAAAGAAAAAATCTTACCACCAGCTTCTTTTAAAATTAGCATCCCTGCTGCTACATCTACTAATCTATTGCTAGGTCTCAAATTGATAAAAGCTTCCATGCTACCACGTGCTATTTGACATAAAGTTAAAGCGCTGCTCCCTAATATTCTAATACGATAAAATCTTTTTATGATGGGAGTTAAATCTTGCAGTAATTTCAGTGTATTTTTCTTAGGGAGATTTAACTCGAAAATGCATTTATGGGAAATGTCTAACTCGGAAACTTGAATTTTTGCATCATTTAGAAAAGCTCCCTTTCCTTTTTCTGCCCAAAAAATATCTTTTGTATTTAAGTTGAGAACCACCGCTTTAAGAATATCATTAATTTTCGAACCATTTGCATATGCTATCGAAACTGAACAATAAGGTATCCCTCTTGCTGCATTATTTGATCCGTCTAAAGGATCGACGATTAAAATATCTTGGCCTTGCTTGGCTTTTTCTTCGTCACCTATATATTTATCTCCTATTTCTTCACTTACTAATAATAAATTAGCTTTAGCGTTATTTAATGTTTCAATTATAACATTTTCAGCAACAATATCAATGTTCATAGATACATCTCCCCCTGCCCCTTTTTTTTGTCCTTTCTTTGCTTCTTCAGTACCTAAAAGGGGAGAGACAGCATCATATACGTTAAATGCTAACTGTTTTAAAAAATCAATTGTGAATTCCATAACAATCAAACTGAATATAATTAGATAAACAAGTGGATTTTAGTTATTATTTTTTATCCTTTCCTTTGGATTTATACTAGGTAAATTATTTCAAGACTTTATGCTTGTCAATAATCCATTTATCGATAACAAAATTTTGTAGCGTCTCTTTATTATTCACATTATACATAGAATGTACCGTAGATTTTGGTATCCAAAATTCCTCGTCAGATTCTAATGTAATCAATAATGCCTTAGGGCTTTCAACTTTTATCTTAGCTTTTATATCGAGAATGTCAATCGATGTATCATATTCAGTAGTTTCTATAATATATAAACCATCTCTAGCTGTAATATGCTCTGTAAAAATTCCGTATTCCTCTTCATCATTAACTTCTTGTTTTTCTTTTGTCTTAGACTCAAATGTCCCACTTGTGGCAAATTCTATTTTTTCGGATAACAAGTGTTCAAGCATTAGAGTTAATAAGCTTAAATTAGGAAATCTAAGTTTTTTCGTATAAGTCCCAATCCTAATAAGCAATACTTGACGACTCTCATCCTCCCAACCGGCATAAATTTCTGTTTTACGTTCTTTAAATACATGATAACCTCTCCAATTTGCACTTCTTCTGTACAAGACGTCTAAAATACATATAATTTCTTCAATTGATAATTTGACAGTTTTTCCTTCACCCTTAGTTGTATTCTCCCAAGTTCCATCATCTTTCCTATTGATACAACTAAGGAAAATGTAAGGAACTATTTTTGCCGGACTTGAAATCACTAAACTTGTTTTTTGCCCATAAAAGGTTTTTGTATGAAAGTCAGCCATTCTATTAAACCTATATATTATTTTTCTTACTCAATCTACTAAGTAACTAATAGAATTATATCTATATATTGATTTATTTCTGATTAATTAAACTCAAGCTTTTCTTCTAATTTTATAAATAAGTAAATATTTTATAAAATTTGATTTTATATTACTCTATATCAATTCTTTTGGTTGTGACTTAGAATGGAAAAAAAAAATGGTGAATCTATTAAGAAAGATGAGAAAAGAGCTATTATAAGTAGTTCAGGGAATATAAAAGAGTTTGAAGAACATGTCAGCACCTCAGGATCAGCGAAAATCTCAGGGGGAAAACTCAATAAATCCATACGGGTGTCTGGATCTGGTAAAATTAATGGTGATTTAGAATGTAACGGACTTACCTCATCAGGATCTTTAAAAGGATCAGGTAATTTAAATGCACATGGGGATGTAAGTAGTTCAGGTTCATTTAATATTGCGGGATTCCTTTATGGTGATGAAAGCGCAGATTTTTCTGGCTCAACGCAAATAGGTAATCTTGTTAATATCCAAGGTACTTTAATTGCGTCGGGGACATTTAAAGCTGGACATTTTGTAAGGGGGGAACAAGGAGTTACACTTTCTGGTTCTTCAACTATAAATGGAAATCTATCATCTGAAAAAAAGATTAACATAGATGGGACAACCCACATTGAGGGAAATGTTGTTGCTGAAGAGATATTTCTTGGACCTTCAGAAAACATTAAAAGAAAGCAACATTATAGAATTCATGGGAGTGTTCTTGCTAAAAACAGCGTAAACATCGTAAAAACGCATGTTGAAGGCGATGTGAAAGGCAGAGAGGTAACAATCGGTAAGGGTTCGGAGGTTCTTGGGACTGTTTACTATGTTGATAATGTCGAAATAGATAAAAAAGTAAAATTATCCAATGAACCAGTCCAGATTAAGATAGAAGATTTATAAAGCTTAAAATTATTCTTATATATTTCAAGAATCAATAAAATTACGGGAAATCATTTACATTAATTCAATTTCCACGAGCACTGATTCGGGAATCTGAATTTTCATAATCAGATGCATACTTCTTTCATTAGCAATTATTTCAAAAAGACGTTTGTGAATTCGCATTTCGAATTTCGCCCAGGTCGCAGTTCCCTGTCCAGAAGGTGCTTTTAATATCGGGACACGTAATCTTTTAGTAGGAAGAGGAATTGGTCCGTTTTTTCGAATACCTTGACTTTTACAAACAGATTCGATTTGCCCGCATACTGATTTTAGTGCGTCTAATTGAGTGGATGACAACCGTATGCGTGCTTTTTGTATTTTTAACTCACCATTAATTTATTAGTAAAACAAGCGTTTGTTCTTATGTTCTACATACCAAGAAATTATTCCTATTAAATAAACTTTATTATCTGACTTTTTAAAGGGGATAGGTGTAATGCTAAGCGAGTCCCAACAAGAATTTGTTTCCTAAATTTACTCTCGTTAGATATTTTTTTGCGACTTTCAAACATTTTAAAACCTGGTTTCGAGGTGTTATTCTTAAATCCTTCATTTGATAGTCTCCGTGGAATATCAATAAGCTATACGGAATATTTCTATTAATGGAACTGATGAATTTCGCAATTAACTCAACTTCTTCAGAGCTAGTATATCCTGGGACTAATAATGTACAAGCACTCATCTCTGGTATATCTTGATTTCTCGTACCATAATAGTTCTCCGCCAAGAATTTAAAATTCTCAAGGGTTCTTTCATTACTGACTCCGCATAAAGCTATATTTAATTTTACATTGAAAGTTTTCAGATCAAATTTGATATTCCCTCCTGTTTTAATAGCAATTTGCATACATTTTTCGATTAATTTTTGATTTCCGCTTCCATTCCATTCCCAACAAACTCTAAATTTGCGTTTATTGTTTTCTTGTTTAATTTTTTCTAATATTTTATTAGATAAGTTAATTGAAAAAGGTAATTGAGCTTCTGGAGTACCACCAAAATAACAGATACATGAGATTTTTTTATTCTTAACAATCTGATTCGCGAGTGTTTCAGCATCGACTAGATTTCTTTTTGAAAATTGTTTATGAGAGGAATTTTGGCAGAATAAGCAATCGAAAGTGCAACCATACAAAAATGCAGCGTAGCTATACGTTCCTAATTCTGGTCCTTTAAAATTTGAATATTGAGGAAATCCAACTGATGTCCCAGCAGGACAAAACCATGCATTGCAACAGTTTGTTGGATTTGGATCAATATACCCATGAATATATCCTTTAGATTTAGATGGAAAAGGTAAATCACCAGTTTTCTCTCTTTGAATGTTCCTTAATCCACAATAGCTAACATCATGTTCAGACAGAGAACACTCGTTTACACAATAATTGCATTTTAACTTTATAGTTGGTCTTTCTGCTTTTGGTGGTTTATCGGGCAAATCTACAAGTCTTCTCACTTGTTCATGAACAGTAAGGATATGTGATTTAACTATGCTCCAATCTCCTTCCAAGATACATTTCCTGCATACTTGAAGAACTTCAGCAATTGCTCCGTTTTCTTTTCCACAGAATTTGCAGATTCCCATTTTTATTCTCGTTTCTTTAATAACAAGAAGGTTTGACCAGATTTCTGTTTCGGTTTGTTTTTTACCATAAATCCTTCAAAACCACTTCTTGTAAATGAATTATTAAAAATAGTTAATTCTTGATCATCCTTAGGATAAAATTCAATAATAATTCTTCCCTCTTTCTTCAAAATTTTACCTAGACATTTGGCAGTCTCATTGAGAAGCTTCACTTTTTCACCATAATTCTTTTTTCCATGGACAATAAAATTATAAGCTGAGATCGAAATGATATGATCAATACTATTTGCTCTAATCGGTAAAAAATTAATATCGGCTAAGATTAATCTTAAAGATTTAGCTAATTTCAGATTTTTCATTTTTTCTTTTGCTTTTAATAACATATCAAGTAATATGTCTACACCTATCACATTAAACTCATTTTCAATTAAAACCTCGGAAGAGAATCCCGTTCCACAGCCTAAATCTAGTATTAGTAATGAATCGCCCGTTTGAATCCCATCTGCTTCGCTTTCATTTAACCTTTCATCGAAAAGATATTCAATACTTAACAAGGTAGCTCTTTTTTGATTACGCTCCATCCACCTTGATCTATTATATTCATCAGCCTTTTTATTTATATAATCAAATGGAAATCTAGGTAAACGGTTTTTTCTTACCATTTGCGATCACATTGCTAAAAAAACTGTAATTTATATATTTATAAATGACTAAATTCAATATAAAATAGTAATTTAATTTATACTTAATCAAGACAAAATATGGGAAAAACTATGAGTAAAGTAGTCTTGGTGGTGGATGACGAACCTGATATTTTGAACTTAACAGAGAAATTCTTAAAATTAGGAAATTTTGAAACTCTTACGAGCGCTAATGCAAAAGAAGCAATGAAAGTTATAGAAGAACAATATAAAGAAATATCCTTAATACTCCTTGATGTTATGATGCCGGGAAAGTCAGGTATGGAAGTATTGCGTCAAGTAAAAGAGGAGGAGCGCTTTAAACATATTTTAGTTGTACTTTTTACAGTTAAGAGTTTTGCTGAAGATATTCAGAAGGGTAAAAGATTAGGTGCTGATGGATATATAACTAAACCATTTTCGGGCAAAGATTTATTAAAGTATGTTCAAGACATGCTTAAATAGCCTTTATCTACTTAGATAACGTAATTACTATTTCTGTAAAGATTTTTTATGTCGTTTTATTCCTGTTTATAACAACTCGAAACGATGGTATTATGTACATTTCAATTTGATATAATTATGAAAATCCATATTTACAAAATAAATGTGAATTTTAATTTTTAACATATCT
>JAEOTL010000131.1 GCA_016839845.1 Promethearchaeota archaeon | reverse complement strand
TTGAAAGATCTGTATATAGATAATAAAGAATGGGATGGTTCTGAATTAGATCCTAATAAACTTCATAATATCTTAATAAAATTAGCACATATTGATAATTCAGCTTCAATTGAATCTATACGTGAGATTGTTAAAAAAGGTCAAATATTAGGTTCTAATATCCTTCAGGTAAAGATTGGCAATATCATTGAGAAAGTAACTGCAGTAAAATCCTGTGTTGAATGTGGGATATGGTTGCGAGATATTGAACCTAAACATTTTCATATGGTGTGTCCTTTCTGTAAAGGGAAGCGTTGTAAAAAATGTAATAATACAGGATTACATCCTTTAGCTTCCTCTGTAGATTTTTCAGATTTACTTATCACAGACTTATTAACCTATTCAATAAAAGATGCGTTAAAGCTTTTTGATAAGACCAGATTATCATCTTCTACAAATCGATTGATATTCGAAATAACTAAACGTTTAGATGCATTAAAGCAAGTAGGACTTGACTATTTAACATTAAATCGTTCATCTCCCACCTTATCTCGAGGTGAATCACAACGAGTAAGAATAGCGCTTACTTTAATAAATCAACTGGAGGATGTGCTGCATATACTTGATGAGCCAACCATCGGTCAACACGTTTCAGATCTTATTAAATTTTTACCAATTTTCCATAAATTACCCGGTCCAGTTATATTTGTCGAGCATGACAGAATAGCCGCATCCGCAGCTGATAATGCTATTGATTTAGGGCCCGGGGCTGGAGTGAATGGTGGTTCGATTACTTTTAATGGCCTCCCTTCAGAATTATGGGAGTCAAATACCCCTACGGGAGAATTTTTTAGTTTAAGAAAGGAAGTCATAACACCTAAATTAAGGTCTAAACCTACTCTCTTCTTAGAAATTATAGGTGCTAAAAAGCATAACTTAAAGAAAATTGATGTAAAAATTCCTTTAAATCGACTAACGGTAATAACAGGCGTGTCAGGTTCGGGCAAAAGTACATTAATTGAAGATGTTCTTCATGCTTCACTACAAAAAAAAAAACCTATCGGTTGTGAAAAAATTCTTGGATCTTCTTTAAAATCAGTGATGGTTGACCAAAGCCCCATCGGAAAAAATCCTCGATCAAATCCAGCTACCTATACAAAAATATCAGAAATTATAAGAAAACTGTATTCAAAAGAAACTGGTTTGAGTATCTCTCACTATTCCTTTAATAGACCAGAAGGTGCATGTCCTACCTGTAAGGGAATGGGTGCTTTAGAAATACGATTGCGACATTTAGCTTCATCTTGGATTTCTTGTCCAGACTGTAAGCAGGCCCGATTTAATGAGGAAGTTCTAAAAAATAAAGTTGTTTTTGGTACTAAATCTTATACTATCTCTGAATTCTACAAGTTATCAGTAGCAGAAATAGCAGAATTAATCGAGAAAGAAAATCGTATAACCGCAACTGAGGTACAAAAATTAAAGGAGATGATAAATACTCTTCAAGACATAAATCTAGGGTATTTATCTCTGGGGCAACCAAGTCCCTCCTTATCAGGGGGAGAAGCTCAACGTATTAAATTATCAAAATATTTAGGAAAAACAAATTTAAAAAACCAGATAATTATTTTGGATGAACCAAGTACAGGTCTACATCCTCAAGACTTGAAGGGATTATTGAAAATTCTAGATCGCTTAGTGAGAGCAAGAGCAACAGTCATCATTGTCGAACATAATCTGGACGTGATCAAAGCAGCAGATTGGGTGATTGATCTCGGTCCTGGAGCTGGTGATGAGGGAGGTAATATCATTTATGGTGGTCCTGTAGAAGGTTTAAGAGAAGTAGAAGATTCTGAAACCGCGAAAGCATTGAAAGTTGATGAATCGATAGTCCCTAGTTCGAAAAAAAGACCAGAGAAGACTGTTGATAAAATTATTATCAAGAACGCCCATATTCATAATCTTAAAGGAATTAATGTAGAGTTTCCTAAAAACTCTATAAATGTTATCACGGGTGTTTCAGGTAGCGGTAAATCAAGTTTAGTTTCCGATGTAATCGAAGCTGAAGCTAAACGACGTTTTTTCGAAACTTTATCTATGTATGAACGTCAGGGGATTCGTGAGGGTTCTGAGGTATTAGTAGATGAAATATCAGGTCTGGGAGTTACCTCTCACGTGATATCATCAAGAGCATTGCACGGACGGAATTTTATGGTAAGAAATACAGTTGGAAAAGCCACAGAAATTTCTCATCATATTGCGAATTTATTGGCTTCCATAGGGGACTGTACGTGCCCAAAATGTGGCGCGTTAATGAAAAAGACGACGGAAAGGATTTGTGATGAATGTAAAACTAAGCTTCCTTTACCCAATCCCATCCATTTTGATCCTGCATCATATCGAGCAGCATGCAAAGAATGTCATGGCATAGGAACGATTAATATCCCAAATCCAGCTAAGTTGCTCATTCATCCTGAAAAACCATTATGTAAGGGGGCAATGTATTCCCCCGGATTTTGGCCGCAGGGTTATATCTGCAAACCCTTTAATGGTGGATATTATGAAGTTCAGGCACTTGCAAAACGGTTTAATTTTGATCCAGCTACTACACCCTGGAATGAAATGACTAAGGAAGCCCAGGATGCATTTTTATATGGAACTACTGAACCACTGGAAATACATTATGAAAGCCGTAAAGGATATAAACGAGTATATAAAAGAAAATTTACAGGCTTTTATCATGGATGGGTAAACGAATGGGATATTGGGGGTACATACACTGATGTTGTGCCCTGTAAAAGTTGTAAAGGTGCCAAATTACGACCAGAATATCTAACAGTTACCTTGAATGGGTATAATATCCATCAATTAAGTGAGGTCTCTTTTGTAGAATTGCTAAAAGTCATAGAAAACATATCTATCAGTCATAATATTCCTGATAATGTTCATCAAAGTCAAAATATTATCCTTGATCGACTGCGTTTCTTAATCAAAACAGGGTTAGGATATGTACATTTAAACAGAATTGCCGGATCTCTTTCAGCAGGAGAAGCTCAGCGGATTAGATTAGCAGGGGTTTTAGGGAGTGGCCTCACTTCTCTTACAATTGTTCTGGATGAGCCTTCTAGAGGATTGCATCCTTCGGAACTTGAAGCTCTATTGGAAGCGCTTGTGGAATTACGCGATATGGGGAATACAATCTTAATGGTGGAGCACGATATGCTGCTAATTAATTCTGCAGATTATATTGTTGATTTAGGCCCAAAGGCTGGAGTGGAAGGAGGTGAAATAGTGGCAACCGGTCCACCGATTGAGATAAAGAAAAAAAACACGATCACCGCGGATTGGTTAAATGGGAAAACAAGCTTTAAATTCAAAAAGAAAAGAAGGATCCCAAAGAAATGGCTAAGGCTTTATGGAGCAAAGGAAAACAATCTAAAGGGTGATACGATAGAAATCCCACATGGTCTTTTAGTAGGTTTGTGTGGGGTATCGGGGAGTGGCAAATCTACCTTACTAATTGACACGATTGGGCGAATCATAGCTCCAAAAAAACACACCACATCGATGGCACAAGAACCCTTAGAACCAGGGAAGTATGACAAAATCGAAGGAGAGTTATCTCAAACTATAATCATTGATCAAACGAGAGCTGCGATTACGAGTCCGCTAAATTACCTTGGTTTACGAAATAAATTCTTCAAGATATTTGCTGAGAGTGAGGATGCAATATCTTTGGGTTTGAGTGAAAAAGATCTTAAAAAAAGCTGTACTGCTTGTAAGGGAACTGGTGTAATCCGAACGGATATGGGCTTCCTACCTGACATTTACGACATATGTGAAGTGTGCAGTGGCACGGGCTATTCTATGGATGCTTGGAAAGTCAAAGTAAATGGAATAACTCTTCCCGAATTAAATGCTCTCACAATTGATGAAATTTATCAAAAATTCAAAGAACATGAATCTATCGAAAAGAAATTAAATTTCGTATTAGATGTCGGATTAGGATACTTAGTAATGAATCAATCTGCTTACACACTATCGGGGGGAGAAGTTCAACGACTCAAAATTGCTAAGGAGTTAAGTAAAAAGAGTAAACAGAAGACTATGTACATTTTGGATGAACCAACTGTAGGACAACATATGGAAGATGTTTCTCGTCTAATTAATGTATTGCATAGACTAGTTCAAAAAGGCCATACAGTAGTAATTATTGAACATCATCCTCATCTTCTGGCAGCATGTGATTGGTTGATAGAACTTGGTCCTGATGCAGGCCCCAAGGGAGGATTTCAAATTTTTTCTGGACCTCCAGAGAAAATGCTAGAGGGGAAAACTCCAACAGCCCCTTACATAAGAGAAGTTTTGGAGGAGATTTCATGACTTGGGTACCATTGATACTCTCAGATCAGTCAGTAAACTTACGATTACTTGTCTTAAAGGAACTACTAAATCGCCCCGCTGATGACGAAGAAGTACAAGAGTTATTGTTATTGCGCGAGAAAGACCCCATTGTCGAATCCCTTATCAAGACTCAATTACTGGATGGATCTTGGAGTAGTGTGGATCTCACAAGTGTCGTATCCACTACAGGAAACCTTCAGACAACTTCTCAAGCACTAGTGAGGTTAGGGTATCTTGGATTTGAAAAGGATCACAAAATCGTCCGGAAAGCAGCTGATTATATTTTTTCGAAACAATTGGATGATAATTCATGGCCTATTCCAGTAACAAGACTAGGACCCTTTGAAGAAATTCGGGGATATGATATGATACCTTTACAAGTTGCAACTCCATTGGAAGGATTAGTAGCTTGTGGATATTCCACAGATAAAAGGGCTGAAGGAGCCTATGACTGGTTAATGGAACAAAAACTTGAAGATGGAGCGTGGTCTACTGGAACAGCTTCAGGTGTTTTTGGCGGAGTTGCGGGATATCGTCGTATCCCTCATTCAAGATGGGGATGCCGATCGTCTACAATAGCAGTTTTAAATTGTTTGACATATCATCCAAAAAGAAGGAAAAGCTCTGAAGCTCAAAGGGCACTTGATTTAATTTTAGGATGTGAAACGAAACAAAAAAACCTACTGGGATTTGTAATTTCTCGCCTGATTGGATTGGAAGAGTCAAGGGGATGGAGGACATATTATCCCAAACTAGATGCAGCCCATATTTTAACCCTATGTTGGAAGATTGGTGCTTCTTTAGAGGATGATAGGGTGTCAGAATTGGTTGAATTTGTTAAAGAACAGCAGGGTGAATATGGCATGTGGGAATGTTCCATGCATCCTCAAGCATCTCGATGGTTAACGTTTGATTTATTGCGTTCGTTTTCTCACTTAGAAGAAACTACAGATTGGATTTCAACAGATCCTCGAACTCCCTTTCAACCTTATCCTAAAAAATTAAAAAGGTTTTAAGAATCCTAACTACCAATCAACTAAACTTATATCTACAAGCATCGTAAATCTTTGAGATTATGGCAAGACTACGATTGTAATTTGGCATTAAGGACAACATCGTATTACTATTAAAATTCACAATAAGATCGACTTGGGGATCGCAAAAATTTACACATGAACTTCGACCTCCATGACCATACGCATCTCTTGAGGCTAAGATTGAATTCGATTTTCCTTTTGAAAACCCTAAACCATAATCTGGGGCAATTTGAAGAGCGGGGGTACTAAAAGTTAAATCTGCAATACCTCTTCTATGAGTTGAGGTAAAATATTCAACACTGTTCTTTTTAAGAATCCGATTTCCTTCCCATTCACCACCGTTCCAAAGAGCGCGATAAAATTTTCCCATATCACTTGCAGTACTATATCCGTTAGTGCCGGGATAAATCCTTCCTTCAAAACCATTAATCCACAGATGCATTTTCTCAGACTCATCAGGAGTATCTTTCAAAGCTAGGCGATCACCAAGTTCCTTTGCCCTTTCTTTTGTCATTCCTAACCATGTAGATTCCATTCCTAACGGAACGAATATTTCTTCTTTCAGATAATCATCAATTCGGCGTCCGTCGATTCTATGAATAATTTCACCTAGAATTACCCAACCTATTCTTGGATGATAACCACATTGAGTTCCCGGTGTATATTCAGCAATTTCGTTGCAGGCATCCTCAATGATCTCTTCCCAGCTGGCAGTAAGCCATTTTGGGTAAGCTAACATTGGAAATCCCCCAGCGTGTATTAAAATATGTTTAATTGTGCAATTTTCTTTCCTATTTTTGAATTCTGGTATAATGCTCTGGACAGTTTGACTTAGTTTAAGCTTCCCCCTTTCCCAAAGTTGTGCAATTGCCACGGATGTCCACGGCTTTCCACTAGACCATAATGATAAGATTGAATCAATACCCATCGGAATTCCGGGTTTAGCTACACCAACAGCCACATCAAGAACGGTTTGACCTTTTCTCGATATGTGAAGTTGAGCTCCCGTATGTAGGCCCTCAGTTACTTGATTTTCAAGGGTTTTTACTACTTCGTTTAAGCTATTTTTATTTACCCCAATTTCTTCTGGATTGTTCATAATTTCTTCAAGATCTGAGTGTTAATTTTTTTTCAAAGCAAATTGAAATGCTTTCTTACATACTGACCAATATTTTGAATTGAAGTTTGCACTTCTGGTATTGAAAGATCGAGACTTTGATGAACATGAGGCATTTCAGGATACAGATGATATAACACATCTACTCCTGCTTCCTCTGCCTTTTTAACGAGATTTGTAACTTCATCAACAAAAACTTCATAATCTCCTGCTTCAATATATAATGATGGTAATCCTGTTAAATCTGCGTATAGGGGTGATATATAAGGATTGTACGGATCGACACCGTTTAGGTACAGTTTTGCACTCTCACTAAGACCTTCTAGGGTAAGTACCGCATCTTGATCTTTTCTAGTTTGATAAGATTCTCCTTCAAACGCTAAATCAACCCACGGAGAAAGAGCAACTCCTGCTTTTGGTAATGGAAGATTAAGGTCTCTCAATTTCAGGAGAGTCGCAATAGTTAAACCCCCACCGGCAGATTCACCCCATATTATTATGTTCTCTGGTTTATTACCTTCTGAAAGTAACCATTTATATGCATTTACGGTGTCGTTTAAACCAACGGGATACGGACGTTTAGGAGCTAATCCATAATTTAACATAAGCACTGGAACTTTTGAAGCTTGAGCAACTCTATATGGTATTATTAAGTTCCCAGGCATCCTAACACTTCCTCCTACATAAGCCCCTCCATGCAGATGGAGTAGAACATAATCCTTATTCTCCTTTGCCTCTTCGGGTATTATCCACCTTGCCGGGACTTTCCCAATATGAATAATTTCAGTATTAGTTGATTTTGGCACGGGAAGATCTGTGGTTTCGATGATAAAATTGCCAAATTCTCGTAAAAATTTCGGATCTTGTTTAATATATGCTCTGTACGGGTTGATACCTAACTTCGTCTCCAGGGTTTCTTCCCCATTTTGCTCAATAAAATCATCCAAAGATTTCAGTACGCCTAGATTGTTTTTTATATAGTTCTCGGTTATGTCTTGACGAAGATTACGCTTTTCCAGATTGGTTATCATTTGCTGGAAAAGTTCACTCATCTTTGGTGATAATTGTTCTGATTCGGGATAGTTCATGATTTACTTGTAAGGTTAATTACGTTGAATATATGAAACTACCATCTCATTTATGAATTTCTTTAAAAATTTTATCACAAAAGTCTAAAATTATTTCATGTAGTATTTAGAAAAAGGAGATTACTATCTTTTAAAATTGATGATTAATTTATCCATATTTAATTTCCAGACCTTTTCTGGTGCTCGTTTATGCTCTGTTTCTTGTAATTTAGCAACTTCTATTATACCAACAGATTCCAGCTCTCGGAGATGATAATATAGCGTAGGCTTCTTTATGCTCCTTCCATGACCATTATGGCAAGTTCCCTGACAATTATCTTTTACATTATTTCGTAACTCTTCTTGCTTAAACATGAGAGATTCCATTATTTGGTCAACAGTCTTAGGTCCCGTCTGAAGGACATCAATTATTTCCCATCGAATCTGACAATGAAGAACTTTAACAAAAGTCCCAATTTGTTGTAGATCAATTTCTTTAGTCATATTAAAAATAATAAAAACGATATATTTAAATATAATTAAATCATCCATTTAATTAAATCTATCGTTTAGTTAAATGAACCATTTAACTAATAGTATGGTAGTTCATTTAAGATGAATTGAGGAAAAAAAAAATGAAATTAAAAGAAACAGAAGAATGTGCTTGTAACATGCCTGAAATTAAAGAAAAACATCCACAAGGGTGTACTTTGAACCAAATTATTAAGTGTCATGGAGATCAACCAATTAACAACCTTTTGAAGCACATTCAATTGGATGAAGAAAAATAAACACATACCGCGAAAAAAGGGATTATTATGAGCGCGATTACTGTAACAAATTTAGCAAAACACTTTGAAATTCCTAAGAGAAAAAAACCAGGAAAAATGAGACCTAATGGTCTCCAGGCAAAATTAGGGCAAATTCTAGCAGTCGATGACATTAGTTTTGATGTGAAAAAAGGAGAGATTTTTGGTTTTTTAGGTCCAAATGGTGCTGGAAAAACCACCACAATCCGAATGATGACTGGGGTATTAAAACCCACTAAAGGGAATGCGTCAATATTCGGGTATGATGTATGGAAAAACCAAATACTCGTTAAACAAATTACGGGAAATGTGCCTGAGGAAGCAAATGTATATTTTGATTTGTCTGGTTTACAAAACTTAATCTTCATTGGTGAAATTTATGGTATTTCTAAGAAGAGTCGTATTGAACGGGCAGAGAAACTACTTAAGAAATTTGAACTCTATGAGAAACGTAATTTGAAAGCTATGAAATATTCGAAGGGAATGAAACAACGATTATTATTATGTATGGCACTAATGAGTGATCCAGAAATCTTATTCCTTGATGAACCTACAAGTGGATTAGATGTGCAATCTGCTCGCATAATAAAACAACTCATAAGAGAATACAATCAAAAAGGTGTAACAATCTTCCTTACTACCCATGATATGGAAGTTGCTAATGAATTGTGTGATAGAATCGCTATAATCAACAATGGGAAAATTATAAGTCTTGATACACCTGAAAACTTAAAGAAGCTAACTCAAGAATATAAAGCAATTGACTTTTACTTTGATAATGGAATTGATATAACAAAATTTAAAGAATTGACTTCTGTAAGAGAAGTTCAGAAGGTTAGAGAAGGTTTTCATGTAATTGTAGAGGATATTCATGAAGGAGTATGTGAGATTGTCGATTTTATCAAAAAAAACAATCTTGTTATAAAGCAATTAAACACACATCAACCAAAATTGGAAGACGCGTTTTTAAGAATTATTGAAAGAGGTGGTGGAAATTAATAATGAATTCTTGCTAACTAAAAAATCTAAATTTAATAATTTTACTACTCAATTAAAGAGATCTTTGACAATAACCAAAAAAGATTTAAAAATCTATTACAATAAACCTCCCGTGCTAATTCAAGGAATATTTTTTCCAATAATCTTATTCTTTGCTTTTACAGTTGGAAGAAATGTAGAACCCGTTTACCTTGTTTCTGGGATAATGACAATGGTCCTCTTCTTAACTTCAACTTCATTAGGACCAATAATTTTTCCTT
>JAEOTL010000423.1 GCA_016839845.1 Promethearchaeota archaeon | reverse complement strand
GAATCTAATTTAGGTTACCATCTTCGTCATAGAATAGATAAAGAATTTAGTAAAAAACATCCTCAAAGAAAAAACCTATATATATAAAAAAGAGAAAAAATTATAAAATTTCTTAAGAACCTATACCTTCTCTTTTAAAATACCAATTTCATCCTTAGATTTTATAATTGGGAAATTGGCTGAATATTTATTTGCATTATTAATTAATTCAGCTATTATTGACACTATTTTTTCGGGCCCTGATTTTCCTTCGAGCGATGTGGCAAACTCTTTTAATAGTGGTACCTTCAAATCTTCTACATAGAAAGAGACTCCCTTCTCAACTTCTTCAAGTAAAAATTGAAATGAAAGATCTGCACTTCTTTCGGTTTTAACAAATGGCTCATCTGGATCTTCAAATGTATAAGAAACCTCAATCCAACGGTCATTATCTGTAGGGATCATCCCAAAAATATAATCGTTTGTATAAAGCCAAAAAGGAATTCCTTTATCAAATGATGCATCCACAAGTGCTTTAAATTCCTCACTCATCTCATATCAATCCAAAGTTAATTGCTTAAATTTTTACTATTACAGATCGAATAAGAAAATTTCTGTTAATTTTATAATTTTTGAATTTCTATTTTAATCTTAGCTTTTAGACTAATTATTTTAAAAGAATTTTAAATAAACTGAGGATTGATAGATAATATGAGAGATCTAGACTACGATCAAGTGATTAATGATATCCAGCAATGGATTAAGCGTTATGTTACTGATACGAATATAGAGGGAATTGTTGTCGGGATAAGTGGAGGTATTGATAGCGCTGTTACATCAACTCTATGTGTTAAAGCAATTGGTAAACAGAAAGTTATAGGTTTAGGATTACCGTGTTTATCGATTCCTCAAGATCTGAAAGATGCTAAAATTGTTGCTGATTTTTTAGATATTGAGTTCATTGTGCTTGATCTCTCAAGTATATATGAGGAGTTTTTAAAAATTTCTTCAAACAAACTTCAAACTAATAAACTTGCAACAGCTAATTTAAAAGCACGATTAAGAATGATAGCATGGTATTTTGTGGGACAGTCTAAGGGAAGATATTTAATAGGAGGTACAGGAAATAGAACAGAGCTAGCAATTGGGTATTTTACGAAGTATGGAGATGGCGGAGTTGATTTCGAACCCATTGGTGGGCTCTATAAAAGCGAAGTGAGAGAAGTTGCGAGAAGGTTAGGGATTCCCGAACAAATTATTAAAAAAGTTCCTTCAGCTGGTTTATGGAAGGGCCAAACTGATGAAGGAGAAATTGGTATGACCTATGATTTGTTAGATGAAATTATCTATAGAATAGATTACGACTTAGATCTTGAAGGTTTAGCAAGTGAAGATCTAGAAAAGGTGAAAGCAATGATGAGAGCTTCTGAACATAAATTAAAAAAAATACCCACTTTTGAAATTAAGAAAGAGCATTTTAGTTAGGGCTACTTTACATGCTGGCAATGACTCTTCGTATTCGGTTGATTTGCGAAGTTATTTTATCTAGGTTATACTTTAATTCCTCACTATGATTCTTATATTCGGTTTCATTAATAGAACCCATATTATAACTTTTTTCTATGTCTTTAAAATTCTTTTCCAATGAGTAGCGTTTTCCCTCGAGTGCAATCAATTCCTGATAGAGAGAATCCTTATCAGTAGGCAATTCTTCTGTATCTATGGCAGATGGTACATCAATATCACTGGTAGAGGATTCTTTAGCCCCAAATTCAATAAAAGTCATTTTTTCTGCGGCATTCTTTTTCTTCTTACTCTCTTTCTTTTTCTTTTGTTTTCCTGGTTCTATTTGAGGTAACTCTACTATAGTTGAAGCGATATCTTCGGTTTTATTGCCCACAGAGGAAAAAACGTTAAATAATTCTTTCCCGCTTGATTTAATATCATCTGTTTCGATCTCCTCTACCCTTACAGCCGAGATTTTAGGTTTAGTGGAAAGAAAAGGCGTGACTTTCCCGGCTTCACTTGACTCCTCTTCTATTACTGAAACGTTAGTTGAAATGAGAGATTTCCCGGCCTCATCAGCTTTTCCCTCATGAAGATCGATTTCGACTTTCAACATTTCGGTGTCTTTATCTTCTAAGGATAAGAAATCATCTTCAATAACGGATGTTTGAATCAAAGAAGGAGTAGGTTCTAATTCTTCAAGAATATTTAAGACGGATTTCGCTTCTTCTTGCATTTCATCATAGATTTTTGGCTTTTCTTCAACAGGAGGTATTGGTTGTAGTTTCTCTATCTCCAGTTCTATTTTCGCTTGGACATCTTCCATGGATTTTACTCCTATTTTTTCCTTAGCTTTTTCTTTTTCTGGTTCTCTCCTATCTACAAGTTTTGGAGCAATTTCGGGTTTTTTGATTTGAGGGATTCTAATTTCTGGTGGTGGCAGTTTACTCTCTCTCTTCGGAGTAATTTTTTTGATTACTCTTTTCTGTGAAACTTTTTTAAGAGTCTCATCCTTAACCTCTAATTCATGTTTTAAGAATTCAACTTTTTGCTTAAGATCATCGATTTCTCCCTTGAATTTATCAGAAACTTGATCTACTATTTCATCTATGTCAATTTCCGGTGATTTTGATTTGGATACTGTTTCCGTGCTTGGGGTGGCTTCTACTTTACTGTGTTCTTCTAATTCAGGCATCGCTTCAGTAATACTTATGATTTTTTGAATGGCATCTGGTAATTCTGATTCCGTAAACCATAATTCAAGAGTGTCCCAATCCTCCAATTTAATAAAAGTTTCCTCAAATAATTGCAGATTATCACCAACCTGGGGGGCATCAACTTTTTTTAAATTCTGGATGCTGTCCATTAAGCTAACTCGAGCCCCAATTTCATCATCGGGCGTCGGTTCCCCTTGTGTTAATAGAAGAAATATCTCTTTTATTTCTTGGATAATTTTCTTAAACTTATCTACTTCGCTCATAAAGGATTACTTGGTTAAATTATATACTTACCAGCTTAATAGTTACTATTTAAGTATTTAAATATTTATTCGTCAATATATTTTTATGTGAAGTTTAAAATAATCGTTTTCGATATGACAGTTTTAAATTTTCTATTAGATTTTTAAAGTTTGGGAATAAATTTTTCTCTGGATCACGAAACCTCACATTTACAAAATGTAAATAAACTGGGAATAAAATGATTAGTAAACAGAATTTTGGGAACGCTGGACATGCGAGTACTAGAGTTATATTCGGTGCCGCAGCGTTAGGTAATGTAACACAGGAAGAAGCAGATCAATCACTGGAAGTACTCTTAAAATATGGAATTAACCATATTGATACTGCTGCTGGTTATGGAGATTCAGAATTACGAATTGGTCCTTGGATGGAGAAGCACCGCAACAAATTTTTTCTTGCTACGAAAGTATTCAGACGCTCCTATCAAGATGCTTGGGATCAAATTAATCATTCGCTCGAGCGATTACAGGTATCATCAGTAGATTTAATGCAAATGCATAACTTAACAGACCCACGTAGTTGGGAAAAAGTCATGGGCCCTGAAGGGGCATTGAAAGCAATCGTTGAAGCACGTGAACAAGGATTGGTTAAAAATATAGGAGTAACTGGCCACGGATATACTGTAGCAGCGATGCATCTACGCAGTTTGGAGCAATTTGAGTTCGACTCTGTACTATTACCCTATAACTATATGATGATGCAAACTCCTAGTTATGCTAAAGAGTTCGAAATCTTATTGAAGTTGTGTAGAGATCGCAATATTGCTGTTCAAACGATTAAATCGTTAGCACGTCGTCCGTGGGGTAAGAAAAAAAGGATAAGAGGGACATGGTATGAACCTTTTGAGGACCAAAATGATATTGATAGAGCAGTTCATTGGGTATTGAAAAGGAAGGGGATTTTTCTCAATACCAGTTCTGATATTCATCTATTACCTAAAATACTTGATGCTGCAAATCGCTTCGAAATAGAGCCTACTGATGAGGAAATGCAACAAAACGCTACTCGTCTAGGAATGAAACCGATATTTAATGGAAGAGCACTTCTGTTGGAGTGAATGACTATCTGAAAATTATTATCTATTTGTAAAAACAAGACAATAACTATGGTCGTAGTTAAAGGATTCTTTGTCTCTAGGGCCTTCCCAACCGATAATAATTTCTCCTTCAAACCTTAGTACTTCAGAAATTGCTTTCCCAACATCCCAAGCTAATGTAGTTATCCCGTCTGTTTTAAGATTTGCCACTATAACGCAGACGTGTGAGTTTGGTTTTAAAAACCTCTTAAGGTCAGCAAAAATCTTTTTGATATCTTGTAAGTATTTCGTATAATTACCTTCCGTTTTATAGCCGTTTAAGGGATCTCTCGTTTCATTTTTTGACATGAAGATTGGAGATGTAAAGACGAAATCTATAGGAGGGATCTTATATTCGAACAAATTTCGAGCATCACCATGAATCATTTTTTCCTTATTTTTAATTTTAGAAAGAATATAATTATAACGATCCTCATTGTATTCTACTCCATAAGGTACACGGTTCAGTTTCTCTGCAATGATTAGTGTAGTTCCCAATCCTGCGAAAATATCTAGTACAGTATCACCAGACTTAGTGAATTCCTCGATAAAATATTCAACTTCCTTTTCAGGGCACCGGTTATCATCTTCTTTAAACTTCTCAGGAATTTCTAACTGATGCTCTCTCTTCAAAATAATGAATGTACGCAATCAAATCTCCCTTCTTAAATAAGTAAGATAATCTTTTTAAGAAAATTTATTACAATTCTTTATCTTTTAATTTTAAAAACTGTATTTGTTTTTAACTTTATCAATAAAAGAAACGAGTCTGAATTGTGTAGATGAGTGAAGATCTAAGAATCCCCAGAAACCAAGCAGAGAGATTAATCAATATATATACATTGGATACCGATCAAAAGACCTTAATTTTTAAAGAATTTAAAAATTTTATCCCCCAAACGTCAGTTAGACAATTCATTAAAGATGTTTCTAAAAGAACTGAGTTTTCAGAGGATTTACTTCAAAATTTTTTTTGGTTTTCTTTTGATTCGTACGTAACTTTCTTAGAGAGTGAGGAATCCTTTAATGAATTTTTTAATAATTTGATAAAGGCTCCGATTGTAAATGACTATCCTGACTTAGCAAAAGAAATCAATAACTTCGATGATTTGAGAGACTTCTTCTTAGCAATGTTTAATATTGTAGATTTTGAATATTATAAAGTCTTCACCATAGAAGGTATAAATCAGATTAATATTGGTTTCTCAAACATTGTTAGCTTATACATCTTTCCTGTAAATGATAAAGTTGTTCTTATTGATGCGGGATATTCTACGAAATATTGGCAAAATGCTTTTTTTAAAGCCTTAAAGGATCTACAAATAAATCTTGAGGACGTTGATTATTGCATATGTACCCATGAGCATCCCGATCATGTAGGATTACTAAATATTCTAAAGAATGCAAACCCGGAAGTAAAAATTTGTGTGCATAAAATGGCTCACGAACTAGCCAAATTGCGAAGAGATTTAATCGACAAAACAAATATCGACGAAGAAATAAAGGAAAGAACTCAATTACTAATTAGTTACGGTCTAAAAAGGGAAGAAGTTGAGTTTATGATGCAAAGATTTGGTACAAGGGGGATGAGATTTGAATACATTGAACCAGATTTATTACTTAATAGTGATGAGAGAATCGTAGACGGTGAACTTCAAATCGTTCATTCTCCAGGTCATTCAGTTGGGCATATATGTATATATTATCCTAAAAAAGGGATCTTATTCTCTGGAGACCATATCTTAAGTAAGATAACTCCACATTTAGGCACTTTAGTAATTCCCGGTGCTGAAGAATTTAACAAAAAAAACAATTTTGAAAATATTTTAGAGCATTATCTAAATTCTCTTGATAGAATCGATGAGTTAAAATCAAGAATTATCCTACCTGGTCACGAACAGATTATTTATGATCCTCATAAACGAATAACTGCTATCAAAAATCATCACCAAGAACGTCTTTATGATATTTCAAGGATAATTGAAAATAATCCATTACCACCGCTTCAGATCGCTCTTAAACACTTTGGGAATGACTTGGATCAAATGAATCAAATTCTCGCAATTAGTGAAACCTTGGTTCATTTGGATTACTTAGAATTTCAGAATTTAGTACAAAAAACAAACCAAAATGGTCTATTGCTTTATAGTTCCAAGAAATTATGGGAAAAAATAGTCTATTAGATTAGATTGGAATTGTTTGAGATTGTCATACATTTTCTAATCTTTTAAACACAACAGTTTCTGTTTAAAAGGTAACTAGGCATTATAAGAGAAAATTTAAAGAATATATGTCTTTTTATTTCGTAATTATGACAGTAAAAATTAATTTTATGGAAGTAGAGGATCCTGGTGTTGCAGTAATTACAGGCGCGAGTTCAGGAATAGGCGAGTCATTTGCACGGATCTTAAGTTCTCAAGGGTTTGATTTGGTGATTACAGCTCGAAGAAAAGAACGACTGGAATCTCTTGCTGCAGAATTAAAGGAAAAAGAGGGAATCAATGTCGAGATTATAATTGGTGACCTTTCCAAGCCTGAATTTATGGAAAAAGTTGCTTCGCATATTGAGAGCATACAAAACCTTGATGTCTTAGTTAACAATGCTGGATTTAGTACTCTTGAAGATTATATTGGAAAAAACTCTAAGAGCAACGTTTTTATGACGATGCTCAATCTACATTGTGGTGCAATTGTACGTTTGATGCATGCAGCACTGAAAGTCATGCGAAATAACGATAGAGGGGTAATTTTCAATATCTCCTCTATAGCTTCATTGATATTGCACGGCTCGCGCGAACCTATGTATCATTCATCAAAAGTATTCGTTTCAGCCTTTACAGAAATGGTTCAACTTAAATTAAATTTCGTTAAATCAAAAGTTAAAATAAAAAGCATCTGTCCGGGAAATACTCATACAGAGATCTTTGGTCCCGCAGCCATTGCTACCCCTGGGAAGTTTGGTGGGCCCATGACTCCCGAAGAAGTTGTCGATATTTCATTAGATTCGTATAAAAATAAGGATACTATTGTAATCACAGGTGACCACAATATCGATGAGGTAATGGAATGGCGTGAAGTCGCGTATAACAAGCCGGGAAGATACTTTTCTAAAAATTGGACAAAAACAGGATTGTATAAACCTCTCTAAATTTATATTTTTTACAAATTTTAATATAATTTCAGTTGCCTTCAAATGCCAGTCGAACCTAAATTAGCCGCTACGGTAATATTGCTCCGTGAACGAGCACCAAGCTCAGAAACGGATGATGATTGTGAGTTCGAGGTATTTATGGCAAAAAGACATCAAAACGCTAGGTTCATGAGTGAACATCATGTCTTTCCTGGTGGTGGACTTGATGATCAAGATTTAACTGAAGAATCAAGAGCAAGACTTCTTGGAATAGATAGTGAAGTTATACCAAAATTGAAGGATATCTGTGAAGATCCCGCCAACCTCTGGATAATTGCAATCCGAGAATTGTTCGAAGAAACTGGGATTTTAATTGCGACTAATGAAACAGGGACTTTTATTGAAGAAATTAGAAAACGAAATAAAAAGTTCAAGAAATATCAAAAACGTCTACAAAAGAAACGGAAAACAATGACAGGAGTATTGACTAAGGAAGATCTTTATTATGCTGCTGATAATTTACAATATTTCGGAAGATTAATCACACCTCCTATGTCTCCTATTAGGTTTGATACCCAATTTTTCATATGTAAATTTCCTCAAAACCAAAGGATTAATTTATTTAAGGATGAATTGACTGAAAGTTTATGGGGCTCTCCAGAACAGCTGTTAGCATCTTTTAAAAATAGGGAGATAAAACTAATATTTCCACAGTATTCTACACTACAAAGGCTTAGTAAGTTCAAGACTGTTCAAGAAGTATTTGAAAACGCTAAAGAAGTATCAAGCCATAATCGATTGGATTATTCCAATAAGAATCATCTTAAATAGCAGGAAGTTTTACGATAGCAGAAAACTTAAATGAATTCTAATAAGAGTAATTAAATTTAAGAGAAAAATTATGACAGCAGAAGATTATTGGTCAAAAGTCAAAATGCATTTTTTAGATATGGAGGATGTACAGAAACAAGGTGAATCATTAAAAATAAAGAAAAAAATGTTTGCCATGTATCAAAAGGGCAACTATGTTGTAAAATTACCGAAAACAAGAGTACAGGAATTACTAACTTCAGGAAAAGGTCTTCCCTATGATCCTGGAAATGGGAGAATAATGAAAGAATGGGTAATTATCCCTATAGATAATATGGAAAAATGGGTTGATTATGCATCAGAAGCAAAAGAATTCGCGAAGACTTTAGCAAAATAATTACCAACTCTCAAACACGGCAAAAAAACTAGTCCCTCCTTATTTTTATTATTTATGGAACTAATGAAAATGTGATTGAAATGGAAAAAAAATATATTATTTTGAATTCCGATGATAATTGCGCAACAAGTCTTGCTGAGATTCTTAAGGATGAGGAGATTGAGCTGGATATAGGCGATGTTATAAAAATCAACCAGATTATTCCTCTTGGTCACAAATTTGCATTGCGAACAATTAAAAAAGGAGACTTGGTAAGAAAGTATGGTGAAATCATTGGCGTAGCTACGGAAAATATCGAACGTGGTGATTGGATCCATATACACAACATCAAAAGTTATTATCTAGGAATGAGGAAAAAATAAATGAAGAATATGCAATTCTTTCATCTATTTCATGCGTTATTAACATTTCTCAGCAAATTAAAAATAAAGTAGAAAAATCTGTAGCTCATGTAAAACCTTTGCGATTATCCATTCCCTATTTTGTTTTATTAATAAATTTGTTTATATGAAGAAGATATAAATAGATCTTCGGATCAATTTTTTTTTAACAAAAATATATAATAACAACAAAAATAATTTTAGAGGGAATTCAACTTGGCAATTCAAGAAGATTTAAGTGAATGGGAAATTGCCCCAACAAAGAAAATGGTGGCCTATGGCTTCGGTTATGTAGTTGTCAATTACTTACTTAGTGCAGGATTATCTCGTCTTCTATATTTTTACGAAGTTGAGATGCAACTTCCTGTAATATTTGTAACTATAGCTTATGTAATATTTGCGATTTGGAACATGGTGAATGATCCTTTATTGGGTTATTTAACTGATAAACCATTGAAATGGACAAGAAAATGGGGATTACGAGCACCATGGGTTGTTCTTAGTAGTGGTCCAATGTTAGTGCTTTTCATATTTATATGGACACCACCAACAGGAAGTAATATGGCGCTTTTTCTCTATTTTTTAATGACTACATTTCTATTTGATGCATTTTTTTCAATTTATAATGATCACGTATATGGGGGCTTCACTAACCAATTTCCCTCAGAATTCGAGCGCAGAAGAGCATTTTCGATTGCCTCGTTAATATTGGGTGCATGTATTACCGTTTTGGGCGTTATATCAGCTTTGGTTATAGAATATGGGCAACCGGAAACATTCGTCCTCAATGCGATTATTATGGTCATTCTGCTGATCATTTTCAATTTTATTCAATTTACAGGGATAAAGGAATCAGAAGAGATGAAGCAAATGTTTATTGAGAAACATAAAACTGCTGAAAAAAGAAATTTCTTTCAGGTGGCTAAAATCGCACTTGGTACAAAAAACTTTGTAGTATCTCTTGCGGGATATACAGCTGCTACAACCGCAACACAATTGGCAAGTGCTTCAGGGATATATATGTTTAAGGATGTATATGGATTGGACCTGGCCTACTCAATGTTACCTTCAATTGCAGGCGCAATATCATTTATTGTAATCATACCTTTCTGGTATAGTTATGCAAGGAAACATGGATTCAAGAAAACCTATTGGATAACTTTTATCCTACATGGTTTTACCTTTGTACCTTATTTATTTATACGTGATATATATTCAGCTACAATAATTTCGTTTATATCTGGATTAATCTATTCGGGTGAGGTTATAATGTTGATGCCAGTTGCTTCTGATACTTATGATGAAGTTGCTATAAAAATAGGGAAACGCCAAGATGCCACATTTGTAGGAATGAGAACTTTTTTCTTCCGTATTGCATTTCTTGTTGTAGGTATTGTTATACCATTAGTGCATGTTCTTACAGCATATGATCCAACGATAACAGCTCTTGCGGCTCAATCTGCCCTTGCTACGTGGGGTGTTCGAGTCCATAGAGCCTTAATACCGATGATCATAATGTTTGTAATGGGGTTTATTTTTAGAAAATATTACGACCTTGAAGGAGAGAAAAAAGAAGCTATGCTAAAGAAGTTAAAGGAAATGGGACTCTTTCGCGCTGAGGCAACCTAAATTAATCATTTTTTTTTTTTTACTTAAAAAATTTAAGTTTTATTTAAGATTATCCTCTTTTAGCTAAACCTAAAGCTAACACCTGACCGACCATGGCAATTTGCGATGCCCCTTTCACCTTTCCTCCTGCCGTTTTTCTAATCCACTTGTAAGCTTTCCAGTCTCGAGCTGTCATAATCGTTTGTAAGCTAGGAAATTCCCAATACCCCCACCACTTGAGTTTATCTCTAGAAATGTTTTCTTTGGGCGTATTTTCTATCCCTTCGACTGAAATTTGACCATTTATGATGGTTACTAAAGCAGCCCATTTGTCTTCCTTGTTGTTTAAAAGAACACGAGTCTTCATTCCTTTAATCATTTCTCTACATTCGTCTGAATCCTTGACAGAATTACATAAGTTACCTATCAGTGCAGCAAATCCTTTTAAAGAAGGTTCTTCTGATTTTTCACCTGACATTTTTAAAACACAGTTGAAATTAAATTTTATTGAATTATTAATTAATGATTTTTACTTAACCATTATATTTAACTTTTTATAACTTTTAAAAAGAGAAGTTTACTAAATCTCAAGATTTAAAATTACCTATGGGAAGGATTAATCAACCTATTTCATGCCCTAATCTATACGCTAACATTTTTTTCACGAGATGTTACTCTTGTTAGCTGAAATTTTATGAAATAGAAACATATTTATGAATAACTCACTTCATTATTGTTGAGTAATGCCGGAAACTATAGACACGAATGAAAGGTACACGGATTGGTACTGCGAAGATTTGATTAGTGCTTATCTAAATAATTTGATAGAGTTAGACGAATTATTACTCAAACTGGATTATTGTCAAATCACAAACCAAAAGGAATTATTCAATTTTCTGAATTTCTTGTTAACGGAAAGATTTCCTCATGAATGTTATAATAAATTCTGTGGCAATAAGTTACACTTCTCAAATACGTATGAGTTTGCGAAAAGGCATTTAAACCTTACATTAAAAGAGTTTGTTGAACTTTGGACAATTAGTCATGATTTGGGAACATTTAAAGTTCGAAGTATAAAAATTCTATTTTTTTGCTGTAATTGCTATGAAAGAAATTTAAAAGATTGAATTTAAAACCAAAAGCTTAATTTTTCCATGATGTCTTCATTTAAATTAGACCTCGAATTTCCATTTCCTTTCTAATTCCAATCAAAATTTGGGAAAAATTGAAACAACTTCGAACCAAGAGTTTCCTCTATCCAGGTGTAGTGCTACTAGTTTTAGTTCTTGAAATCTGATAAATTATAAACATATCTTACCAGACTCTTTTACTTTGCTGTAAAATTCTGCAAATTTAGT
>JAEOTL010000018.1 GCA_016839845.1 Promethearchaeota archaeon | reverse complement strand
CATTGATCTTGTCTCTTAATCGTTCTGAAAAAAATTTTGAAATTTCTATTTTTAGTCTTTTTTCTAATCCGGGGATTAAACTTCCTCCCCCAACAAGTACAATATTTGATAATAATTCACTCCAATCCTCCCGATCCCATGTTCGAATAACTTTAGCTATAGCTTCAGGTAAACCAATATAATCAATGTGAATTATAGAAGGATTAAATAAAGGTTCTACAAGTTGGAACCTCTCTGAATTAATCTCCAGCTTTGAACCATCAGGCAAATCGACCAAACTCTTAAATTTAGTTAATCCATCCTTTATATGCTTTAATTCATCCTCAGGATTTAATACGCAAACCGCCAGTTTCTCTTTTATTTCTTTAGTAATCATCTGATCAAGATATACATTTTTTCCAGGCCCTTTTAATAGCATATTTAAAAACGCATTCGTCAAATCTTTACCCGCGATTGGGTAGGTATCTCTTGCCATTATGTTGGTGAAACCATGGAGAAAAGTTGTAATATATGTATTTGACTCTCCCATATTTACAATCACACCACTCGGTTTTTGCATTATAGATAACATTCCTTGACTATCAGGTAAAAAAAGTAAAGCAGGAAATTCAAAAACGTTGAAAAAAATATCGGTAAGCTTAGTCTTTTCTAATTCTGACATAAAAAAAGGTGTGATGATGATTATTGGCTGTTTAAAAAGATGTTCTTTTCCTATTTCTAGCTGTTTATAATGAAAATGAAAATATTTCATCAAAATATTGTAATTATTCTTTAAAGGGTGAACTTTAAGCACGTTCGAATACTTTAATGCTTCATTTCCAAATAACTGACTCTCAATATTTTCCTCCCCAACAAATATATCTTCAAGACCTTCTATTACATCTGAGGAAAATAAATAATCGTTATTATCTACATAGATACTCGGTGCAATTACATCGGGATAATCACTTCCTGCCCACCCTAATCGAAAAAAATTGCTACCCATATCAATTATTAGCGGACGTGTATGATTTTGGCTTTCAGATGACATCGCAATTTGATTAAATTTGTTTAATTTATCTCATTCAGAAAAAAGGTGATAATCAGTATCTTATTTCATGGATTAATTCATCTGTTACTCTCTTTAATTTATATTCTTTGATTTGTAATTCAAGCAAACCCAAAACTCTTTTTAACTCACCAGACATGGATTCGATATCAACTTCAGCAACTCGTTCAACTTCACCACGTTTCACTTTAAAGAGTTCTAATTCAGTTTGGATTTTTTTATACAAATTTTGAATGCTTACTACTAGATCATCTGTGTTTTTCTTTGTTATCTTTCGCATCTTCCTCATAATTGCTAATATATTTGATATTGAGTTTTCCCATCTTTCATATCTCGCATTATACCCCGTCAATAAATCCTCAAAAAACTCTGTAAGTTTAAGATAAATATTGTCTTTCTTTTTTACTGGAGTTTCTTTAGCTGGAGGTGTTGGAGCTAGAACTTTACCCTGTTCAATAATTTTTTCTTCATCGGGAGATGATAGAGTTGAAACCTCTACCTGAATTTTAGGTTTTTTTTGTTGGGGCTTAGAGTGTTTATCTTTCTCTTCAGACTCTGAGACTAGTGAAGTTCTTTGCCGTTTTTGAGTTTGTTTTCTCTGAGCAATCGGAACATCTTCTAATGCGTACGCTTCTGCGATTTTGCTTCGACTTTCATGAGTTAACTGAGGACGAATTTTTTCATCCTCCACTTTTTTTACTAACCTTTCTTCTTCAGAAACCTCCCTCATTAGGCTTTGTAATGTTGTTTCTGTTTTTTTCGTCGAATGTAAAGCAGCACCCAGCGAATATTCCGGTGTTGCATCCAATTCTTGAGTATTATCTTCTATTTTTTTCTTTTTTTCTTTCTTTTTTTTCTTCCCCATAATCACACCTATACAATAGTGGATTTAACATAAACTGTAATGAATTCAATCAATGGGTATAATCTCAACATTAAAGGCTTTCCCACTTTTCATCAAACTCTCTCTTAACTCTTCAAGGGTTATATGTTTTGGAGTTGGACTAATTACTGTCCAGATTGCGGTTTTTGATTTTTCAATAATAACACTTTCCCCATACATTAAAGAAATACCAAGATCTCCAAAAGTTGTTGCAATTTTTGCTAAAGAACCGGGTTCATCACTCAAAGTTATCTTAAACTTAATGGGTTTTTCATCTTTTGTAATTCCAACAGGTGTTATGCGTATCTCTTTTGTTTCTGAATCGCTAACCAACATTAATTGGGAATCTGTAGTTATCCCCAGGTTTTTTCTTGTTACCAAAGGTAGAACTATTCTTCCCCGGTTGTCGATAGTTATGATTTTTACATCTTTCATATTTCTTATTATATCACTATTTCTTTTAATGATTTCAATATTTCATGGATATATTTTTCTTATAAATATTAACAAAATTATTCTTAATAATATTAATGAAATCTGAACAAACAATAAATTGAAAATAAGAAGAATGGATAAAAAATTCTTTATTCTTTGTGAGCCTTTAATTTTACGGTGAGATCTCTGGCTCGTTTTGAATACCAAATTAAGAGTTCACCTGCATCTTCTGGCTTAAAATACTCCCCACCGCATAAAGTAGCGGCACGTGCCATTAATTCATCATCTGGGTTACCTAAACCAACAATATAAATAACTACATTGGGGTTTTCTGAGAATTTCTTAATTTCATTGAAGAAAGCATCACCATCTGTAGGGATACCATCCGTAAGTAGTATAATCATCGTTGGCTGGTCTGGATTCATGTTTTGAAAACTATCTAATACCTGGTGTGCCGAGGCCATGGCAGCACCTAATTGGGTGGCTTGACCATAACTATTTCCTATCCGATCTACAATCATACGAGCGGCATCCTCAAGAACTCCCTTCTTACCACTTGCAGAATCCATATAGTATGAATTACCAAATGGGAGCACTTGCGCTTCATCCGCAAAACGAATTACTGATACTTTTTCTCCGAAACCTCTTCCAACTTTTTCACTCAAGAATAATACTGCAGCAAAAGCAGCAGATATCCTACGGGGTATGTTAATACCATCTTTGAAGTGTTTTAAGAACTCCTGAATTTCTCTAGATTCCATTGCGGCTTTAATCCCTTCTATAGCTGGGGCGATGTTAGTTACAAGTACATCTCTAGCCATCATTGATCTACTTATATCGATTATTAAGATTGCGTTGAAAGGAACTAATCCCATTGGACTTAAAGAGAGAGTTGTATTTTCGGTAACTTTAGCAAAAATATCACCCACTAAATCGGGAACAGTATCAAGAATTGAACAAGCGATATTTACTGCACTCCATCTTAGCTTGATGCCTTTGAAAATAACATAATTTGATATCCATCCTTTTAATGAGTCAACATTTTCTCTCCCGCTGCTTATAATTTCCCACATGTTCTCTCCACTAATAGGAGATATCCCAAGTGAAATGCTCTGTAAGGGGATAATTGTTCTCTGGTTCTTTGATACTTTTACTTCAAAACTGCCAATTCCAGAAGCTTCTAATACTTCACTATCAATAATTATAACATTATCGGGAGTTGCTTCCATAACTTCTACTTTTGATGCACCCATAGCACCTGTAAGCTCATCTTCAAAAGCCAGTGTATCTTCTGATGTTAGTGAAAGAGAATATTGAGTTCTCGGGCTAATTAGAGAATATCCCATTAAATTAGGTTGGGATTCTACTTCTAACATCAACTCAGAAGCCATTTCTATAGGTGGTTCTGTTGAATATACAACAACCTGTTCTGATTTAACATTTGTATCCTCATAAGTATCAAAACTCATTTTAATTTCATTTGGACCTATATTTGCCGCATCAATACGTGCTGATCCCATAGATCTTGTTAAAGGATCTTCCCATGCTATTAACATCCCTTGCCCTAAACCTAGTTGTTGAAGAACTCCAGGATTAATTTGTACTCTTCCTCCTTCGATATTACTATCTAATGTTGGTTTAAGTATTATTCCACGTTTTTGATTTTGTAAAGATGTAATATCAATTTTATTGGGATATGGATCTACTGGAACAGCGGGTTGGGTCGTTGATATGGTCGGAGAAGGGAGTGTTCCTAGCGGAGCAGGTTGAGGAGATAAATTCGGTTGGGGTATAGGAGCAGATCCTGGTGGTGGCCTAAGATGGGGTGTTGGTGTAGCTTGCGGGATAAGTTGAGGTGTTGTAATAGGTTGTGAGACAGGTTGTGGTGGTGCAGTCGGTTGGGGTTGCGAAATAGGTTGAGTGGAGGGGACCTTTTGATTCTTTAATGAGGGAGTAAGCGAAGCAGCAGCACCAGATTTACGTATTGTTAATTCTACTCCGGAAAATTGTACTTCGTCAAGAATGTTTTTAGCGAATTGTCCCGCAAAATCTAACATGCTGTCTGATATTTCTACTTGAGCTATTTTTTTCAAATTATTATCTGTATTTATTATTTCTACTGAATCTTTATTTTTTACTCCAATCCTGTCTGCATTAGATTGACATATTACAACTTTATCTGAAATTTCAGTATTTGCATCTACAAATAGTTTAAGCTCTACCATTTTACTCACTTTAATTCTTCTAAATTGATAATTAACTCACAAATGATTAAGATTTAAATTTCTAACAACAAATGCTCATCTTTCTTATTATTAATAAACTAATATCCGTATAAGATATTTATCTAGATTTGATACAACTAATCAAATAAATATTATTTTCTATAAAATTATTATTTCAATCTTATTAACCAATTCATGGATATCTCTTCTGAATCTCCCCAGAATAGTACCTGAATACTTTTACAACTTTTCCTAAATCAGCTGATTGTCTTGAAGCGCCCATTAAGAAGAAACGTCCAGCAACACTAAGAATAATAAATCCATTGTCTCCTCGTAAAATAATTTCTAACATATTCTTAAAACCAAGAGTTTCTATCGCGTCACTACCTGATTGCACAACTACGGCACTTAAACTCGAAAATAAGTCGGGATCAACATTATATCCCGGCACAGCGCTAAAAGCTAAGCGTAGACCTTCACGGGTGATAAGAGCTAGCGCCTCCAATTCGCTGTATTCCGTGATGCTTCCAAGGAAGGCTGAAAGAGCCTGTGCTTCATCTGGGGTTAATTCTGCCATGATACTTAATTTTTTTTTTTAATTAATAATAAGTAAAAAATCCAAACTTAAAAAATTATATTTAGAAATGACAAGTATGGATGATTTAAAATAATAAAATAAGTAGAATAAATTGAATTTAACTACTTTCTAATTGTTCCTTGATTTGGTTCTTTAATAGCTCTCGTTTACTTTTACCCTCAACAGGTTTACTTACCTGACCGGTGCGTTTAAGGAATTCTATTGCTAATATCTTGCCGTTTTCGCTCAGTATTCTAGGTGCATAGGATTCAGCAAAGAAAATTCCTTCAGGAATAGCACCTACTTTTGAGATCTCTTTTGTAACCTCCTTTTTTCCTAAAAATTGTTGTACTTTTTCAACAACCGAATACGCATGATTACCAATAATTATTAATTCTCTTTCAAATCCAGGAGGCATTTGTATTTGTTCTAATTTTTGCATAATATCTTCAAAGTCTATTTGAGTTTCATCCTGCATCATTGATGGCATTGAACCGTCTTCTCGGTATAAAGGACCAGTATTCATTGCAGCACGAGTTTTACTCCCTGCAATATTCATTCCATCAGCAGGTTTGGGAGTGCCAAACACGTTTTTTTCTCTCAAGGGATGTACTGATGGCGCAGTAACTGGTTCACCTTTAATTTCCTTTGCAATACCCGCTTCTGTTTTTCCCCCAATTAATTTTATGAATTCAGCATCTTCTTCACTCTCGTCAAGTGGAATGACGCTATAATGCATTCCAACTTGTCCACGGATTTCTTGAGATCTTTTTGCACCTATGAATTTAGACCTAACACTGCTTTTAATTCCTTTCCAGAGATAAACTTTTCTTACATCGTCTGCAACTAAAACATAACATTCTTCTGTTTTTAAAATATCTTTAATTGGACCCTCCGTTGATTGTTCGGTGGTAGTCCCATCAGGATTAATAAGGAAGCACTGCATTCTTCAATCTCCTATGTTGTTTTTATCAAATATGTTATTTATTAGATGAATTATTTCATTTTGATATTTTTACCCAAATAAATAATTCAAGAACCTTAACTTAGTTATCAAATTACTATTTTAATAATATAATAAATTAGAAATTAATAAATTTTTATCAAAAAATAAAAACACGTTCTGGCGTCTAATAATTTGTTATCAAAAATATCTAAATTTTTGGGTAATTAAATCTCAAATAGATGATTAATTGCATTATTAATATTATTAATCATATCCATCGCGGTAAAACGTGGCCCTATATTCTTTTTACAAAATTCCCCTATGACACCGTTAATGAAGGCACCAGAACAAGCCGATTGGAATTGATTATTGTCTGTAGCTAAAAAAGAAGCACATAATCCAGCTAATACATCACCAGTGCCCCCAATAGACATTTCTGGACAACCAGTGCGGTTAATTTTTATTTTTTGTCCATCACTTATATAATCGAATGGCCCCTTTATAAGGAAAGTAGTGTCTAATTTCTTTGCGAGCTTTAAAACTTCATTTCTACGTTTTTCGATTTGATTGTATTGTGATAAGTCTATATCGACCATAATATTAAGTTCTCCCGCGTGAGGAGTCAAGATAGCTTTTTGACCCTTTAATAACTCAAGGTTGTTAATAATTAATTTTAAAGCATCCGCATCAAGTACAAACGATTTTTTTTCCTGTTGGAGTTTCTTCAGAAGTTCAATCAATAACTCTTCAGTTTCTTGTTGTATTCCTAGGCCTGGGCCTATAACAATAGCATTTGCCCAATCAATTAATACTGAGATCTCCTTGAAAGATTTCATATTTAACCAGTTGCCGGGGCTTGTTCTTACAATCATATTCGGAGAATAATCTCTCAGTACATCCCCAATTACTTCTGGAACATAAGTAATTACTAAATCTAATCCAAAATTAATACCTGTTAAGGAGCTATATGCAGGAGCTCCAGAATAATTCTTAGATCCCCCGATTACAAGCATTCGACCAAATTGACCTTTATAATTATCAATATTTCTTTTTTTCAGCGTAGGAATCACGTCTCCTTTTCCTATAAACATCTCTGCTTCATAAGGGATGCCAATTGATCTTATCACTATTTCTTTTATATATTCGCTTTTAATCTCTAATCCTTTTTTAATTCGATGTAACGCGATAACTAAATCTGCCTTCACTGCTTTATCAATAACCTCTCCAGTGTTTGGATTCATGCCTGAAGGTAAATCGATTGATACAACTTCAATTTTGTTTTCTGTGTTTAATTTATTTATTGTATCTATAGCTGTTGAAATTGGTTCTCTAATTTTCCCACTTATTCCTGTTCCTAATAATCCATCAACAATTAAATTTAATCTACCCTTTTTTTCATTCAATATTTTTAATTTTTCAAGATCTGTAGAATCTTGGATGATTGTTGTTTCAATTAAATAATTAATATGATTTGTAATCAAATCCCAATTAAATCGAGAGGCATGGGTTCTTATTTTTTCTGGAGTACCAACAAGAATTACTATGGATTTAATATTGAATGCTGCTAATTGTCTCGCAACAACAAATCCATCTCCACCGTTATTCCCAGTTCCGCAAAAAATAGCAACCATTGATTTATCACTTAAATTATATCTTTTCACAATTTCATCTGCGATACTATACCCCGCACACTCCATTAAATGAATTAAAGGAATTCCTAACCATTGAGCATTATTATCAGCAATGGCTACATCTTCAGCCGAAATTTTTTCAGAATTAAATCTTTCCATAACAATTAAACTTAGGATTCTGAACTAAAAAATATTATTTAATTACAAGGATTATACTACTACAATATATTTTGCTTTAATCAGAAGGATTTCTAAATGAATGTTCTGAAAGAAGATATTAATGATGCAAAGAATAGATTAGAAGCATGGTGGGATCATGAACTAATTGATAGACCTGTTATTTCTTATTATTATCCTCAAAATGAGGGTTCAATTGCTAGATTCTTTGATATCATTTTTTTTGGCTGGGAATTAGCTAAAAATCCCGATGGAATAGAAGAGCTAATCATTGATTTCGAACAACGGTTACAAAATATTACTTTTGGTGGTGAGAGCATTCCATCTTTTATACCTTATTATGGCGCGGGAATTATGGCCGCTATATTCGGTGTGATCCCAAAGTTTCACACTCGAACGGTCTGGTTCAGTAAGTCTACTTCTCCAAATGATATTGTTGCTTTACTTGAAGATGTCAAGTTAAATGCTAATAATCAGTGGTACTCAAGATTATTACGAATAACAGAATATGCAGCCAAACATTCTCAGGGTAATTATCAAATCTCGATGACCGATTTAGGGGGTATATTAGACATTTTATCTTCTTTTCTCGGTCCTAAAGAGATTATTCTAACTATGAAAAGACGTCCTGATATTATTGATACCTGCAGAGCAATAATATTAGAGAAAACATTAGAAGTATACGATGATCTCCAAAACATTATTAGCAAATATAATGATGGATGCAATGCGTGGCTTAATATTTGGAACAGAAAGCGATGGTATCCCATTCAATGTGATTTTTGTGCAATGCTTAACCCCAAATGGTTTAAAAAATTCGCATTACCGGATATTATTGCTCAAGCAACTCATATGGATTATTCAATATATCATTTAGATGGCCCTAATGCTTTAATACACCTGGATGACTTACTTTCTATCCCAGAACTCACAGGAATACAATGGGTACCTGGTGATGGCAGAGAACCTATGGGTCATGAAAAATGGTACCCTATATATAAGAAAGTTCAAGCCGCAGGAAAAAATATTGTTAGTACGGTAACCCCTAGCCGTCTCTCCACTATGTATCGAAACTTTGATCCTAAAGGGTTATACTTACGTACGGTATTTCTTAATAACAACCTCGCTGAATTCTATTTACCATCCTTTATAGGTGGAGATGGGGGTGCAATAATAGAAAAGAGTATTGAATGGGCAAAGAAGAGGAAGTTAAATGGAATGAGTAGGTCAGATTTTAAAAAATTTATTGAGGAAAATAATTTTAATCTTGAGAATAGAGATCCTAAAAAATATCATCAAGAAATTAATAGAAAAATAAAAAAAAACCTTGAATCATCATCACACCTTTCCTAATTTTATTATTTTAGAATATATCTTAAATTCAACTGAAAGCCCCATTAAGTATATAAAATTTCAATTTCCTTTTTTTCCTAGGATAAAGGGGAAGGTACGATAAAATATATATACAGTTTGTAATAACAAACATTGTTTAATAATACGTAAATAAGTCCAATTAAAGCTAATCGTTTAGATGAAAAAAAACTATGCTTGGTTTACGGAATTCTGGATTATTAACTGAAAAACAATTAAATAACAATAGTTAAAACATTATCATGATAAAAAGATATAGATTTTCTCGTTTTTCCATTTTCAAGTTAAAAAAGTTAAAGAAAACACATTCAGTTTTATTAAAAATTTTAATATGTTTAATGATAATTAATATCTCTTCTTCAGATTTTATTTATAATAATATATTAACTAACCTCCCAAATAAAAGAGTAAATGAAATAAATTTTCCTAAAACATCAACAGCTCCTAATATTTCAGTTTATTTACCCACTAATTATTCTCTTTATGGGAAAGTCGCACCAAATTATTCAATAAATATAGCTGGAGGCCCAGGTAATTATACGTGGTATGAATTTTTAGAAACTGGTGAAAATTCTTCACTTATTGCATTGCAGGGGCTCTTAAATGAAGATGTGAATGGTACTTTTGACCAAAATATGTGGGATAATTTAAGTAATGAAACGGTTATAATTCGGTTTTATGCCAATGATACACTCGGAAATATGAATTGGACAGATGTGATTGTACGGCATGATATTAATGCTCCTTTAATCACAATTAATTCTCCGAAT
>JAEOTL010000422.1 GCA_016839845.1 Promethearchaeota archaeon | reverse complement strand
AGGGTGTTAAAATGAGTGAGAATGATGATCTTTATCGGGATCTTCAAATTCATTTAGATAAACAAACAGTTGGTTTTCCTGCAACAAAATCGGGCTCTGATATCCGCTTGCTTAAACAGCTTTTTCCACCTGATCAGGCTAAGATGACACTGATGTTAACCTACAAGTATACATCAGTAGAAGAGATTTATGAACGTGCGAAAAAGGAGGGGTATTCAATCGAAGAAGTAGAACAAATTCTTGATGCTACAGCTAGACGGGGTGTGATAGGCGAGAGGGAGAAGGATGGCGTAAAACAATACCGAAATATCCCCTATGTTGTTGGTATGGCGGAGGCGGCAGCTTTCGATCCTTCTCGAGAGATGGTAGAAGCTATGGAGGCGTACGGTACTGATGGGTTATTTTGGTTATCTTTTATACAATCTAAAATTCCACAGATGCGAACTATCCCCATTGAACAAAGTATTACTCCCGAGCACCATATCGGTACGTACGATGAAATTGAAGATATTATTAAAACGACAGTGGATCCCATTGTAATAATTCCCTGTGTTTGTAGATTGGGTTCTGACCGGAGAGGAGAACCATGTAAGAAGACCGATAGAGTCGAAACATGTATGGTTTTTCGTGATTCTGCCAAAAATATGGTAGAAATAGGAAATGGTCGTGAGATTAGTAAAGGAGAAGCGCTTGATATTATGCGTAAAAATGAAGAAGATGGATTAGTGCTGCAACCTTCAAATGCACAAGGTCCAGATTTTATTTGTTCCTGTTGTGGATGTTGTTGTGGAATTTTGAGTCTACACAAAGCAGTTCCAAATCCCGTAGGCTTTTGGGCAAGTAATTTTTACGCAGAAATAGATGAAGAATTATGTGAAGGTTGTGGAACCTGCATTGATCGATGTCAAACGAATGCAATGAAACTCGATGAGGAAAAAGAAATTTCCACCATTGATCTAACCAGATGTCTTGGATGTGGTAATTGTGTTCCATTTTGCCCAAGTGACGCAATTGAACTCATACAAAAAGATCAAGAAACGGTTCCCCCCCAAACTGGGGAGGATATGTTTGAGACCATTGTTGCGGGTAAAAAATAGAGATTAAAGGCTGTTTTTAATTTTTTTTTTTAAATTCAAAGCTAATATCATAAATCTTTTTTTTCAAATTTCTTTTTAATATACTTGAATTATTATCATATGAGTTGAAGACAAATGGTAGATATGAAATTAGCAAAGGAAATAAGGAAGTTGAACGAGAAAAGCAAGATGAAAGATGATCCAAAGAACTTTCTTAAATTATTTGAACTCACAAAGCAGCTTGCTGTCGAAGATGAGGAGTTTAGAGACGCTTTAGATATTGATAAAATTGTTGGGCAGATAATTGCAACTGATAGAGACGTAGCATTCTGGTTCAGTGCGGGTGAGGGAGCTTTTGATTATGGGGAAGGAGAAGCAGAGGATCCGAGCTATACCATGAAAGCTACGTGGGAAGTTGTAGGAAAGATATTGAGTTGGGAAAGTGATGGTCAGCAAGAATATATGTCGGGTGATTTAGTTATTGAAGGAAATCTCCAAGATGCCATCAATTATGGAGATATCACCCAAGCATTTGTAGAAGCCTTGCAAAGACTATAATTTTTATTTTTTTTCTAGTTATTTGTTTACATTCTCAGAGTCTATAAATAGATTATACTCCCCACAATGAGAACATATATGAAGATCCTTATTAATTTCAATATAAACAAAGCGGTCTACTTCTCCGCAATTGCCACATTTGAAGGAGCTCCTTCCTTTATCACCTTTGTTAATAATCCCTGTAAACACCCCTTCAGGAAATTCAGGATTTAGAGAATGGTGTGTCACACTTATTGCGCACAGAAAAATTATGCCTATAATTGCCAACACTTGAATAGGGATCGATAAGCTTGCGATTGGAAAAATCCCAAGGATAACCATTATAATAAAGAAGACTGTTGGAACAACCCCTACTATTGTAGGGATAAGATAAAACAATCTTTTACTGTTCAAGTGATCTGATCCCAGCTTCTGGTTTTATGTGCTACCTAATATCTAATATATTAGAATTTATCTCATTTAACACTTTGTGCTGTTTTGAGGATCTTTTTGGTAGAATCATCTGAAGTTGAAGTTGGTAAGTAACTACAAAAATATGTTCTCTTTATCAAATTTGAATTCAAAGCAATCTTAACAGTAGATCAGATTCAAGAAGGTGTGGACGATTTAAAAAAGTAATTTCTTTTTTTTAATTTTATCTCCTTTTTTTTTTAATTACTGAGGGCAATCAAGAGCCTGCTCTTAAAAAATTGAAAGATTTTTCATATTCTTATGACTAAAGGATCAATTTAAATAAAAGAAGTAGCCATAATAAGTTGAGAATAAGACAATTTAAAATTAGAAATGAGGTATAAAGTTTGAATAGTACTAAAGATGGTAAAACAATCGTAAGACTAAAAGATTTCTTGATTTTAATATGCTTTCTGATGTTTGGAGCGGTAACATATGCAGAGATATCTGAATTTCAATCGAAGAGTGCTACTCCCCAAATTAAATTAAATGCATCACTTACCAATTACACAACTTCCTTAGATTATCCGTATTCTTGGTTAAACGCTTCAAGTGGAACAGAATTAGTATTAGGTGATGATAACTATGTTTCAACAACTCTCCCATTTAATTTCACATTTTATGACAACAATTTTAGTGAGATCACTATCACAACCGAAGGATTTCTCACTTTTTCATTTAAATCAGTTCAAACAATTGGCATAATTCCTTCAAGTCACCCACATCGCCAAAATATTATTGCACCCTATTGGACTAACCTTGATGGCACTTCTGGCAAAATTTATGTTAAAAATTTCAGTTCCTCTTGGGTGGTGACATGGGAGAATTTTAATCTTGATAACGGTTCTTATACAGGCACATTTGAAACTATCTTATTTGAAAATGGAGATATAGTCTTTAATTATGATATATTAGAAAATGTGAGTACTTATGCTTGTGGGATGAATTATGGTGATGGTATTTATTACAATTCGATTGGGGTGTTAATGTCTGATATTAGTAATTATTCAATTAAATTTAGTAAAACAAATGGTAATAGTAATGGGGGTAATGGGGGGATCGGTGGGAATAATGCAGATATTATCGTGGCTGTGACTGTTCCTATAAGTGTTATTGCCTTAGCAGGTGGAATTACTGTTTTCTACTATAGAAAGAACCCAGAGCAGTTTAAAGCAAAACTAAAAGACTTGAAAGGAAGAATGAAGAATGCATCAGAGAGGACAAAAAAAGAAGTTAAAAAAATCAAGAATAAAGTGCGAGTAACTCCCAAAAAAAAGTCAGATAATTAATTAAACTTAAAATTTTTAACTTTGCGATAAAAAAAAAAGGAATTACTTTAATTTTTTTCTCAGTAAAATTATACTCACGGTACCTATGATTGCGAGGAATAGGTAGATGTTATATCCTAAAATCGCAGGAGATCCCGCCGGGATTATGATGCCATTCATGTTATAATAGACATATCTATCACTACGTTGTTCAGCTATGTTGATATCAGTTGTGGAAAATACCCAGTGATTATTGCCAACAAAAGTCATTGTTCCATACCCACCGACGATAATCCCTAATTCTTCATTAGGATCATAATGTTCTAACTCACTTTTAGGTATCTTTATTTCATACATTCGATGATCGGTTGCATTATTAGAACTCGGACCAAACGACCATTCAATTTCAAATCCGTTAATTGATGTATAAGGGTATGTCACTGTGGCTACGCTATTTGACATATTATAATAGGGTGTTATGTGAAGGCTATCAATTTGTGTCAGAAACGGGGAGGTGTCATTTGCATACATTACAAATTTCATGTTATGATCGGATGAAAGATTGTCGGCCCCGTATGTAAATTGTAATACATCCAGACTTGTGGTAGTACTTAATGATCTAACCTGATTCGCATCGTTTGGATTGACAGTCCCATCATCATAGGCGAGATAAAGATAATGTTCTGAGATTGAGGTGTTTGCCCGAGTATAAATTTGGAATTGTATCCATTCAATATTGGAAGCAAAAATTTGTTCAAATATCCCAAACCACTTT
>JAEOTL010000421.1 GCA_016839845.1 Promethearchaeota archaeon | reverse complement strand
TTTTTCTTATTAGTTCGATGTCGAAAATAAAGTGTGGTAAATTTAAATGATTTCAGAGATCACTTGTTTTAATGAATTAGCAGTAATGAAATCTTCAAGTTCTTGAATACTGTTTGGTAATCCCTCTCGAACCCCGACTTCCTTTGATTCCAAAAATGACATCGCAGTGGCAAATTTAGAGGTTTTTTCAAGTGAAAATCCGTTAAGTTGGGATATAAGGATCCCACTAAGAAAAGCATCTCCAGCACCGGTTGTATCCTCTACCTTACTTATCGAATAAACCCCAGTATTTATAATAGTTTTACCATCAGAAATTATTGAACCATCTGGACCATCTGTAATAGAAATAAGTTTTATCCCCATATCCAAGAAAGTATTGATCATTAGAGTCTTTTTCTTTTCACCTGTAAATTCCTGAGCTTCTTCCAAATTAAGGGAGACAACATCTGAGTTGGAAATTAGAATCTTTGCCCACTTTTGAGCATTTTTTATTATTGACATACTTGGGGCCGCGAATACCATTCCACCACGATTTTTCGTCAGAGTAATAGCTTTCTCAATAGCTTTGCAGCTCTCATCCGTTGTAAGAGAAGTCCAGGCAAACGCTTTTACATTGTTGAAAAACTCTTCCTTAACATCTGACGGGGTTAGTAGATTATTTGCCCCTTTATAAGCAAGAATACTCCGATCTTTTCCCCAAGGAGTCCGTAATATTATCGAAACTGCTGTACAATCCTTATCTGTTTGAACAACTTGAGATAAATCTACTCCTCGATCTTTTAAATCAGACAAACATATATTTGCTGAGAAGTCATCGCCCATTACACCAATAAATGCGGCTTGCAATCCCAACATAGAGCAATTTGCTGCTATATTCGCACCTGATCCCCCCGGAACAAACCTCACATCTTTTACGTTTAATTTCCGTGAATATTCTATAGCTGTATATTTTTTTATGATTTCTTTATCAAGTAATTCAAACCGTAATACATCATCAATTTTTATTAAAACATCTAAAGTATTACTCCCAATTGTTATTAGTTCTGGCATTGTCACTTGATTTCACTTTTCTAAAAAAGAATTTTGTAATAATGAATATGATTTGAATAGAAATTTGGGTTTTAATAATTTTGCTAACTGACAGATTTATAATAAAAGAAAATAGATTCTTACTCGTCTGACTTAATTCGGTTTAATTCTTTTTCCAATTCAGCGATTTTTTCATCAGAAGCAGCACTGGGTAAAGCAGCACCCATTTCAACTTGGATTTCTGCATCTATTTCTCCAAGAACATCATTAACGTCAGAGTCAGATACTGCAGTATCAAGTGATATACTATCCATGCCTTCTGTGGCTATGTCAGCAGTTACGGCAAACTCCTCCATGTCGATATCGATTTGGCTCATAATTTCTTGCATCTGAGGAACCGAGAGCTGAGTTTTCAACACTGACAGAGATTGGGCAATACCTGTCATAATCTGTGATATATCTTTAACTGCATTAGCTTGATCTAATTTAAATTGTAGTCCCTCTATATTTGTCCTGAATATTTCTATGTTACGCGCTTGTTTCTTTGTTTGAAGGTAATTTCTTGCGTGAAACTTTGATCCGTCTAAATCTCCTTGTTTACGGAGATTTACAGCCTTATCTCTCGCAATTTTGGCAGTCATTTCCATTTTTTTTACTTGTCGCACTAATCTCTTATTAAACACTTTCAATTTAACCGATGCAGAACGAACCGAGTCAGGCTTCTTTCCACCGGAAAGCCATTTTGAGATATCCTTTAGAAAACCCATATTCATCAAAATTTGTTAGTAATTATATAATATAAAAATAGCTAAATCGTATATATAATTTTTTGGAGACCAATATTTAATTTGGTTTGTTTAAAGGATAAATTTGATATATACTGCTAAAATTATTAAATATACTAGTTGCTAAATTACATTAGCTATAAATAGTAAAAATATCTTGATCTATTTAACATGTCATCTGTAGATTCAAAGCTTTATCAATATGCCGTAAAAACTGCAAAAGAGGCAGTTGCTTTAGACAACCAAGGTAAATACAGACAAGCCATAAATATGTATCAGCGTGCAGCTGAGACCTTAATGCAATTTATGAAATATAATAAGAATCCTCAAATGAGAATGTTGTGCCAGAAAAACATAGAGGAATATGTTGATCGAGCGAAGATATTAAAGTCTCATTTAGGGGGACCGAGAGCAAGGTCAATGCGACCTATTGATAAGTCCGCTGGTGCTGATGTTGCTTCTTCAGAAGAGGGTACAGTTTCTTCTGAGGAACAAGAACTTATTGACACCATCTCAGGAACAATCGTTACAGAATCACCAAAGGTTAATTGGGAAGATATCGCAGGATTAGATAATGTAAAACAAGCGTTAAGAGAAGCAATCGTTTTACCAATTGCAAAACCAGAGTTATTTACGGGTGCTAGAAGACCTTGGTCAGGAATATTATTATTTGGTCCTCCTGGGTGCGGTAAAACTTTATTAGCTAAAGCAGCTGCAACTGAATGCCATGCTACATTTTTTAGTGCTTCCTCAGCAGACTTATTGAGTAAATGGTTAGGTGAAAGTGAGAAATTAATCAGTTCCCTATTCAAAGTTGCACGACTAAAAGCGCCTAGTTTAATATTTATGGATGAGATAGACTCAATAGCAACCAAACGAGGTGAAGGGGCCGAAAGTGGAGGAGAAAGAAGGGTTAAAACCCAACTTCTAAGTGAAATTCAGGGACTAAAATCTACTCATGACAAACCTTTACTAGTTTTAGGTGCTACAAACCGTCCATGGGATATTGACAATGCAATGTTGAGCAGATTCGAAAAAAGAGTACACGTTCCCCTACCAGATCTTAAGGCAAGAGCGGGAATCTATAAAATCCACACAGAAGGTGTAAACACCGCCTTAACGGAAGAAGATTTTATTGAATTGGCAGTAAGATCAGAGGGTTACTCTGGTAGAGACATTGCAAATGTTTGTCGTGAAGTGATAATGTTGCCTATCCGTGAGTTAGATATGGGGGGATTATTAGAGAGTTCCGAGCAAGAAGTACAGGTCAGAGACATTGACATAAAAGATTTCAAAAAGACTCTAAAAAAAGTTAAACCTATGACAAATGAGAAATTAATGAAACAATACAATGCATGGGCTTTAGAGTTCGGAGAATCATAACAAAGGAAAGGTAAAAAATGGAGAGGCAGAGAGAAAAACCAGAAGAAATTCCCAAAGAAGTCAAAGAAAAAGCCAAAAAGGAATTAGAAGGGTTAAGGCAGGAGCTCTCACGATTACGAGCATTAAAAAAAGAAAAAGAGGAACTTGAGAAAGAAGCTGTTCAACGACAAATTATAAAAGAAGAAGATTTTAAAATTGCTGATTTAGCCTATATTGAAGAAGAATTCGATAAACTCGAGACTATTTTGAATTCCCAAACTGGGGACATAGATAATAAAATCTATAAACGGCATGCTCAGCATATAGAAGCAGAACTTCAAGACCTTGAGGAAGAAATTATAGCTGAGAAGGGTCAGATAGAAAAAAGATTAACGGCATATGAAAAGTTAATAGATGCCTATCCATGGTTAGAAGAAGAACGAAAGAAATTCATGTACTCTATGCCTGATAAGAGCAAACAGAAAAGTGATTATATGTCATGGAAAACCGAATGGGCTAAGGTACTTTTCGATTATGCTCGATTTGCAGTTCTTCATATTATTTATATTAGAGAAATGAATTCTCAAAAACCCTTTTCTGATTTTACACATAGAGAAAAATACATCTTAGAAATTGCGGAAGAACTAATCAGCCAAAATCAAGCAAAATGGTTGACTAAAAAAAAAGATAAATTAAGAATTTATTGGAAGACACTAGAAGTCTATTCTGATGAAATATATAAATGGGCTTATGATAATGGAAAAATTGAGCCGATTATGGTTTTTGAACTAAGAGAAGCAACGCAGGAAGATTTTAGCAATCTCCCCTTAGAGGATTTAGAAGAAATATTCAAGATTCTTGCGAAAAATCGGAGAGCCATCATTCTTAAGTTAGAAAATGGTCAAAAAGCTTTTAAAATTAAGTTAGAATAACCTTATTCTTTTTCTATAAGGATGGAAAATACCATTGTTTTCCTGTTAAAATATTTTCTCTAAATTTGGCAATTCCACTTTGTTCAAGAGAATTTAGAGCTCTAAGAGCACGATCCTGTGACCATTCCAACTTAAGACAAACATCCTCTAAAGTAAGGATACCTTTTTCTTTAGCTAAATCAACAACCTTAGTTTCATCTCCAGTATATTGAATTGGAAAAAATTGAACCATAATACCTCCTGAATCTAGTGTTTTTAGATCTTCTATTACTCCCGTCTTTTTTAAAATTTTTAATGCTTTTTCCACATCTTTAATTTCAAGGTTCCCCTTAAGAATCCCTGTGTGTACCAATTCAAACACTTCAGACAAGGGGATAATGCCTCCAGTTTCTTCTTTTCTCATTAAAACTCTCTGATATGCGAGCATCCCAAGCTTTTCATGATCAATTTTTGTGAATTTTCGTAATACATCATGTTCAGTGATTTGTTCAGTAATAATCTTGGAGGAGGGAATATTATATTTCTTCTGTAATTCTTTGACTTCTTCTCGTAACTCTGGTGTTAAAGCTAGTAAAACTCCATGTTTTTTTGCGAGCTCCCGTAGTTGATCCTTTGTAAATTTCTCGACAGAAGCTTTTGCTTCCATGTCTTTCATTTTCAATTCAGCAGCTTTTTTTTTCATTGCTTCTTTTAAATCAATCTCGTCTTCAATTTTGCGGATTCCCATTTTTCGGCTACCTAATTTTATAGTATATTTATCGACAAAATTTCGCGACTATGAAATATTTCCCCATCAGGAAATTTTGTTAAACTCTTAAAATTTATATATTTTAAAGCTATTTAAACTATTTTATGGATTTAGTGAATACAGCATTTCTTTTAAAATTACAATTTTTACTTTTTATATCTCATCCCAAAGATTGGTCTTAAATATTTAATTTTAGCAATTAATAGGGATAATCCAAGAATGACGATGAAGGATAATCCTAAAATGGTAATTATTCTAACAATTGCTATCATTGGATAGTAGTTGAAAAAGACTATGGCATATAGAGTAATTACATTGAAAACAACGTAATGAAGAATATAAAAGGGCATAACTATTTCATTTAGCTTTTTACGGTATTTATGGTCTTTATTTAGGTATTTACTAAAATAATAGAGAATAACAATCATAGTACTCCACCCATTTACAACAAATAATGCCCAATATAGGAAATAGGCTCCATTAAACAAAGCATAATTTAAAATGTTGTTAGCATATAGAAAAAATTCAATTGCACGTAGAACTAGTGTAGTTATACCAATAATTAGGGCTGGTTTTATGCTCTTTTCTAATTTTTCCTGCAAATTCCCTTTGGACGCAAACCTAAAACCCAAATAAAAAAACAAGAAAAAATTCACAGTGTCCCAACCCCCCACCCTTGGAAGAGTGGTAATGCCAAATGGATTTATAATTTCAACAAGATAAAATGGAATAAGAAGTAGGAAAATATTTTTTAGTCTTTTCCTTCCTTTAATCTCTTGGTTTTTATTGTTAACTGGGTTGTTATATGCTTTTGAGGTAAAATGCTTGTATAGTATGAGATTAAAAATGAAAAGAATAAGTAGAAACCAAAGATGCCACCCTGAAATAATAAACTGTAGATTCTCAAGGCTAAAATATGAGGTGATATAGAAATCGATATAATTACGTGGGTCATAAATTGGATACTTTAGGATATATGATCCTTCAACTGCACGTAAAATAGCAACGAGTATTGAAAGATATGTTAAAGTAGCAATAATATAAGGGACTAACAACCGGATTGCTCTTTCTTTAATAAACATACTTTTGGGTATTCCCTTCTTCTTCATGTACTGAACACCAAAAAATACGCTCATACCAGAAATGATAAAGAAGAGGGGCATTCCAAATGGAAGTATTAACCATTCAAAAACTTCAGCTGACTGAACATAATTCGGATCGTTAACAATTTCATTTCTTTGTCCAAAAACCCGAATAACATGGTATACGAACACCATAAAAATAGCAAGCATTCTCAACCAATCAAGATAATAAAGACGTTGTTTTTCCACTGATCCTTGCTCTTCGTTGCTCATTTTTTTCTCCCATTTTGATTTATTATTAAATGAGTAGATAGCTAAATAAAAATTGTGAGATTTTTTTCTCAAAATCCATTGGCAAAACCGATAAGTAATTAATAATTATTGATTAATAACAATAAATCTAATAATGGATTTTTTGTGAAAATGAAGGATTCAGCAAGTTTTCGTGTGATTAATAACACAGAAAAAACAATAATTAGAAATTCAGTTTCTAAGGTATCTTCTGATGTACTTTCATTTTTAGATTCTCTAGTTGATTTTCTTTATATTTCATTTAATCAAAAATCAAATAACAACCCGTACCCAAAAATCTTTTTACTAAATCAAGAACATAAAAGTTTGGTAAAACAAATAGAGATTAAAGATATTGTTATTGAAGCAGGTTTATATATTGGTTTCGTTAAAATGGGAAATTTTCATATTAGCTTAGAGTTTCTTGAATATTTATATATGAATCATAAAGTCCCAGATTTGAAGCAATTTTGGGTTAATATCGGGGGAGAAAAGTCAATTTTATATGGTAACAACATAAGAAAAGAAATGGTTGAAAAAATACCAGAAAACCTAAAAAGAAATGATTATGTTATCATAATTAATCAGTTAAATGAAATTATTGCATTTTGTAGATCAAAAGTTAATAGGGATGAAATAAATGATCTCAAGCCTAAGGAAGTTATAGCAATTAATCTTATTGATAAAGGTAAATATCTCAGAAGGAGACAGTAGGAGATATTATTATAATTTTTTTATTAGGCAAAAGTAAAATCCTATTGTATCATGTGTGTGAGGATACAAGCGTTGAGAACGTTGTAAATCTTCTATTAAATTGATTCCAAATACTTCTGTTAATCCAGAAACACCATATTCTCTTGGAATTTCGACTATGGTAAAATTTTCAAGATTTTTTAAGACTTCATTAACAACAAGTTCATTTTCTTCAGGAGCGATTGAACAAGTGCAATATAATAAACTTCCCCCAGATTTAAGTACATTTAAACCAGTTCTTAAAAGTCTTTTTTGAATATCAGACATTTTTTCAATATCTCTTATAGTTTTACTCGTCTTTCTACTTGGATCTTGCCGTATCAATCCTTCACCTGTGCAAGGTGCGTCTAATAGTATTTTATCTGGGTTTATTTTTAAATCAGGTAAATCTATTGCATCCATATTGAAGATTATTGAATTCAGAATTCCCATTCTCCGCAAATTAGTTTCCAAAGCAGGAATTCGGCTTTTATTCCTCTCAATTAATATAAGGTTACCCTTGTTATTCATTAATTGAGCGATATGCGTTGCTTTACTTCCAGGAGCAGCACACATATCTACTATTGTATCGTTTGGTCTTGGATTCAAAATGATTGCTGATAACATTGAAGCAACATTTTGTAAATAATAATAACCTTGCAAGAATTCGTGAGTGGATCCCAGATTTGAAGCGGTTTTAGTAACTCGAAAGCAATATGGAACGTTCTTTATTGTTTCTAGATTAAAGCCGTTTTGAAGCATTCTGCTCCTGAGATCCTCGGGAGATATTTTGAGAGTATTACCTCGAATAGAGGGCGTTAAAGGAGATTCATTTGCTTTAAGTAATTTGATAGTGTCGTCCACACCAAGGAATTGAACGTACCTTTTGATCATATAGGGAAGATATCCATACTCTCTTGCGAGTTCCTGAACTTGATTTTCATTTAAGGAGATAAAATATCAACTCTAATTACAATTATTAATACTTAATATAAAGTAATAAATTATATTTTTTATTAGTCGAAATTGGAAGGAAGTAATGTTTGAAGTAGAAATTAAAGTTCAAATCCCTAATCCAGTTAGAATAAAGGAAAAATTCAAAGAAAATCAAGTAGTCTATGAATTTTCGTTAATCCATGAAGATACCTACTTTAATATGCCTAAGGGGCTAAGAGATTTTAAACAAACTGATGAGGCTTTGAGACTTAGAAAATCGATTAAATTTAATAAAAAAAATCCGAGAAAAAAGCAAGAAATTGAATATTATTTTACGTACAAGGGTAAAAAACTTGATAACCTAACAAAAACACGGAAGGAACTTGACATTAGAATTGATAATCTTGATAAAACAAAGGAACTACTTAATTTACTGGGATTTCAGGAAGTTTTAACCGTACAGAAGGACAGAGATCTGTACAAATTCGAATTTAAAAATTATGAGATTAAAGCCTTGATTGATTATCTACCGATTTTAAAGCAATTTTTCTTGGAAGTAGAAGTACTATCAGATACTGAAGAAGGAATTGATGAATCCAGGAATGTTTTATTTGAGTTTTTAAATTTAATTGGGATTTCTAAAGATCAATCTATTAAAAAGTCATATCTAGAACTAATTATTGAGAAATTGAAATAGAGGGAGACATTCATTATTAGTTTTTAACAGTTTTTTAATTAAAAAAAAAAGAAATGGAAAAGAATAAGCGTGATTCTATGAATTATTTCTATAAGTTTCATTCCTTATAATTATCAATTTTGTAATATTTCTTTTTTGATGCAAAATATTTTTGCTCCTGAGCTCTAATTAATTAATAATCTGTTTAAATTGTCAATTTCTCTATCCAAGGCATTCTTTACCTGAGAAATATCATAGTTTTGATAGATTTTCTTAATGAGAGTCCGTTGGATTGAACTTGAATTATTTGAGATTTCTTGAACTACATTCAGAAAATCAAAATACTCCATATCTAGTTTAACTTTAGCCGTCATTTTATCTCACAGATTATTTTACTTTATCTCTATTTTATCTATAACTAAATAAACTACAACTAAAAAGAAATAAAAATGAATTGGGGTCCGATCTCTAGATTAAGTGTCTTTTGAAACAGAAAACTACTTATGTACCCTAGTTTCTTCACAGAATAATTTGTTTTGCGAGAGATTAAAATTCAAGTTTCTGTCTTATGCAAAGCCTTTTTTTATTATTAGTATCCTTCTAAAGATTATGCATACTCCAAGAATCATTGAAAAAATTATTACACCTAAAGTTGGGCCAGTTATTATAGGTTCTTGAGAAGGTGACGGAACTACAGGATATGTCTTGCTTGTTTCTTGGTATTCTATTTTACCTCCTACCATTGTTAAGTAAACTTTAATGTCTTTAATCACATCTGGATCAAAGTTTTTAGGATTATCTGAGATAATAATAAGATCTGCAAATTTTCCTACTTCTAATATTCCTAAGTAATCCTCTTGTGATACAGCATAAGCTCCTTCTATAGTGATCATTCTCAAAGCTTGGTCAATGTTTATCTCGTGTTCTGCTAACCATGGATCTGGGTGATGGATAGTACCGTTTTCATCCATTGCTCTTCTTGTGACCAATCCCCAAAGATGTAAGAAGGGATTTATGTTCCGCGAACTACTATTATCTCCTTCAACATAATTTTCAATTGTAAAATCAGTTTCCAAGTAAGCGTGGACTCCTAATCCAGGTAAGGAGTATCGATTAGCATTCCATTCGAGAAAAGTTTCATTATAAGCGGATGCGTATAACTCTTGATAATATGTTGGATAATATCCTCTTACGGAGTGTATAGTCTTCAATTCACTTGCTGTAGTAATTAAATCTTCTCTTAAAAAACTATTATGTTCAATTTGATGGCGGTAATTATCATTAGTCTCTCCTTCTAAGGCATAATCAATCGCATTTAGAATCGTTTCAATTGCTCGATCACCCATCGCATGGAACGCACATCTGAATCCTGCATCAGTAATGTTTTTAACAATCGGATTCAACTCTGTTTGGTTAAAATATAAATCTCCGTATGTACTTGTAGAATTAAGTAGGTCTAATTCTTCTTGCGGATAAGGGATACTTATAGCAGGCAATCCTCGGTCACCGCCACCAGCACCATCAGAATAAATCTTAATGCCAGGCACACGAAGCATACGTTCATGGTCCAAAATTGGTGCTCTCTCAGGATACCAACTTTCAATGATAATAGTTTTATTTTCCTCATCAAGAAATGCTAAATTATAAACAGGAAAAATATTCACCCTTACTCGCAACTGATCGTTTAGTTCAGCATCTATTAGTGGCTGGATATCTCTCTCCCAAATGTCTGCTCCTTTTTCTATTAGAGTTGTATAACCATATCTTAATGCTAGTTCCTGAGCTTCTCCTAGAGTTTTAATTCCTGTGTATAACGCTGACCATAATAAATGAGTATGACCATCTATTATCCCGGGCATAATAGTATCTCCAGTGACATTTATTGTGTTTCCTTCTTCAGTATAATAACCCTCAAGAATCTCCCCTGTAAGTCCTATATCATGTATCATTCCCTCTTTTATCGCAATCTCTGCTGCAATTGGATTTGCTTCATCAAGTGTTAAAATATTTGCATTAAAAAATATGTAATCCACCTTTTCTTTATTGATAGCTTTGACGTTCAATGCAAAGTTTGGCAAGATTATCAAATTAAATAATAAAACTAGGAGTAGAATTGAGGAATATTTTAATTTTTTAGATTTCATTTGCTTCAAAAAAAAATTTTTTAAATCCATGATCTACTTAGTAAAATTAGTTAATAAGATTTCATATCTGGAACTCGTTCTTGATTGAATTCATAATAAGCTTAAAGTTTGGTTCCGTATTGAATATGATTGGATCAGACCTCTAGAAGTAGGCAAGGCTTAAGAAGCCTCTATTCGTTAACCTTGGTTCGCTCAAAAATTTGCTTCAAGGGTAGAAAGGTAGCAAAAAAATAATATGGTTTCTCTACATCTGGATTTTTGACACTTTGCTCTGCTAAGTATTCCCCAAATTCAATTGATAAAGTAAAGTATTTCTTCCACCATAACTCATATTCTTCTTTTGTTAAAAAGAATCTCGTGTCAGCATAATCTGCTAAAATTGTCGGCATATTTTGAATAATTACAGGTGCTTGGTCCAAATTTTCTTCCAAAAGTTCCCAAAATTTTATGTACATCTGAATAATTCCTTTAAGGTCAACCATTTTATTCTTCTCGGTAGTTATAATTTTTTGGGCAATGTCTTTATCGATTCCCTTGGATTTATCTATTTTCCCAGCAACAGTTGATTTGGCTGACAAAGGGTTATACTTGTAAAACTTAGATGGATTACCACCGCGTCGTTCTTCTCTACTAACCATTATAATCCCTACCTCTTCAAGTGCTTTTAAGTGGGGATGTATAGTTGATTTAGACCTTCCCAATTTCTTGCTTAGTTCAGTAAAACTTAATTCAGGGTAAATAACGAGGAGAAAAACAATCGACGAACGAATAGGATTTAGGTTTATAATTTTTAATAAAGACATACCGTCTTTATATTCAACATCGGTATCATCCTGCAGTCTTTTCATAATTAACCACTTTAACTCACTTTTTTCGATTCTATAATAATTAAATAGATATTGGCATATTTAAACCTTACGACTATCACGAATGAGATTTCACACCCTCTATATTCTATTTATTAGATTTTTAAGCTTTCATAATAATAATCATAGAACCTTCGGTATTATTACATAATATCCTATTTAACGACATATAATGGCTTTTTTCTATGATCAGAAACGTTCGTTGATCGAAACATTTAAATATGATTCGATCAATATATATGTCACTGAACGTTCGATATAGATCTAAGAAACGAATGTTTAAAAAAAAAAATAAGAAAAAGGTGGTTTAAAAAATGAGAAAAAACAAAAAAATAATTCTCGGTTTAGTCATAATAGGCATTGTTGCAGCTACAAGCACAGGAATAGCCTTGATGGTTAATTTTACCCAGACAGAAAATGCTCTTGATACGAGGATTCAGCAGTTAATGTCTGAGAGTGATGTCCCTTCCATGGCTGCAGGTATCATCATAAATGATACATTAGTATGGTCCAGAGGATATGGTGAACTTCCAGATTTAAATACAGTGTATATGATTGGTTCGGTAACTAAAATGTTCACAACAACCACAATAATGCAACTTTATGAGAATAACACACTTGATCTGGACACTGATATAAACAACTACATCCAGTTTAATGTTAGTCATCCTTCATACCCTACAAGCGATATAACAATTCGACATCTCTTAAGTCATAGCTCTGGAATATCCCATGCTGATAAGCCTCTTTGGGATTTTGAAGACGTAATGCTGGAATGGTTTAATACTAATTTAGGAGGCAATTATACACCCTGGAATCCCCGTCCTACGTTAGGAGAATTTCTAAATGGCACTTTAAATCCTGCCGGTCCCTATTATAAATCAGAAAATTGGGAGAATTTCAAACCAGGTACTGATTGGCAATATTCAAATCTCGGATTTTTGCTTCTTGCTTATATAGTAGAACAACTCACTAATCAGTCTTACATTGATTACTTACAGGAAAATGTCTTAAATCCCTTAGACATGACCAGTACTGGTTTTTGTTATCAAAATTTTACTGGGAGGAGTGCTTATCCTCATGAATTAAAGGATGAGGAAACATTTAAAGGGCCATTGTTTAATTCAAATGATATTGGGGGTGGAGCATTAAGAAGTACAGTACCTGATTTAGCAAATTTCTTAATTATGCATATGAATCAAGGAAACTATAAAAGTTCACAAATTCTACAGCCCCCAACAGTTGATTTGATGCAAACAGCGCAATTTAGCATGTTCGGCAATAATTGGGGTGGTTTTACTTATATCGGATATGGATTAGGTTGGCCGATTTATGCAGATAATTATATTGCCCATAGTGGGGCAACTGTTGGATATATTGCACATATGTCGTTTAAAACAGTTAGTACGGGTAAATATGGGATCGTGTTCATGCTAAATAAAGGGTCTAGTTTAGCAGAGGATGCCCAATTAGTTAATAACTTCTTCCCGTCCATGATTGACACGCTATATGAAGAAGCTGTAAGATTGTATAACATGTAAATTTATTTTTTTTTTAATTATTTTATTTTTTTAATTCTATGAATTCTCCATCTAAAATCTGAGCTGTATATCTTCTACCTTTTATTATCCACATTATTTTATGACCTTCCCGTGCTTTTTTACCCCATTCTGATTTCTTATTGCGATTCTGTTCTATATAGCGATATCCAAATAAATCAACATATTTAATCCCACTTGAGAATTTCTTAATTGGATATTCAATACCTTCTATTTCAACTTCTTTTTTATTCTCAAATATGGCTTTATATATCTTCAATCCTTTTTCTTTCAAATTTTCCATGATTTTTATCACGTCATATTATAATAGTATGCTGAGCAAGAATATCTTGCCTTGGTTTTTTCTGCTTCCCTGTAATGTTGACATCTTGAAGCCTAACTTCAGTTTGTGGAAATAAGTTACCACTTTTTAACCTTCCAAATGTTTTCTTCTTTTCATTAGAAAATCTTTGAAAATTAAAACCCATAAGCTCTTTAGCATCCTTGTTCTTAAATTGCATATACCAGGTAAATTCATCTAAGTTGAGCAGAAGCTCATCTAAAAGACTAACTTTCTTTAATTCTGTGGTAAAATAAGTATCACGGATTTTAATCGGAATCGGCCTTCCCCATTCCTGTAATTCATCAATTAGCATTAAAAAAAAGGCTAATGGTTGCCTTTCGAACAGATGATCTTCCAGAGTATCCTTAAAATTATGTAGTGCTATTGCTTGTGCAACCATAACATAACCATGGTATTTGTCATTGGTTCTAATTTCATCAGGTGTACCGAGGCTTTTTAATAGGGAGAGAGCAGAAATTACTCCATGATCAAGATTTATTGAGCTATTATATTGATATTCAGGATGACCATCTTGCTTGTTTAAAAAAGTTTGTAAATCTTGCTTCGGGATCCCTTGATTGTAAAACCCTGCTCCAATTCTGATTAGTTTTTTTGCTTCTTTGGAAAGATCCTCTTCAATGATTTTAAGGTCATCTTCCTGATATCCTTTCCAAGTTAAGTTAATCTCAAATGGTGCAAATTCTAAATCTAATGAGGGGTAACATTTTAATAGTTGATTGATTAAAGAATAATTTACAGCAGTTGTCATCTTTCCTAACGGATAACCAATATCATGAACTAGACCAACTATCCACCATAATTCTTCTTTTAATACTTTTTTATCGATATTAGTCAATTCAGAAATAATACCATCCAAAGAACCTTGTCCTAGATCCTGTTCTAAAAGAAAATCTCCTAACACTGCTACCCGAAGTGCATGTTCAGTATGATCTCGGTAGTATTTCTTTACACTTGTGCTATAGAGAAAAGCTTCAAGATCAGGTAATGCTTTTATTAAATATAATAATCCACTTGATTTAATACCTCGTTCTTTTGATACATCATACAAAGTAGATGCCAAATTTTTCCGTTTTCCAGTTATATAATCTATTCCAAAATTTGCCCCTAACTCCTGGAGAGATTCTTGTAGTCCAGCTTTCAGAGGTTGTACAACGGAGTTTAATATTTTTCGTCCAAACCCGGTACCCATTTTTCCAATCAGGCCTTCGCCTGACAATATTTCATCAACTTTAGCTAAATCTTTATCTAAATTCTTTAATGATGAAAAATTCTTATTTTTTTTCAAGTTTTCACGTTCTTCTTCTGGGAGATCTTCTATAGAACCTTCAACTTCCTTTAAAAGATTTTTAAGCCATGAGCTAAAACTAGAACTTTGAGAAGAAACTCGGTTTAAAACCCAATTATCATTTATCTGTAAATCTTTCATTCAAAACATCTCTATAAGGGGGAACTCGCATTACTTATGAGCTTAAGTATCATATTTTAGGAATGAATAGTAATCATAATTCGTGTTATCCTATAATATAAGGGTTTATATGCTCAGTTTTAAAAGTTTTTAATTTATTTTATTTACAATAAAAGAAAAATATAGAAACTAGTTATTATTGTAGACTTGGCGTTTCTATGGTCTATTTTGAAATAAATAAGTTAGGATTTAATTGCGGTACGAGTAAATCCACATGCCCACGATATCCAAAGCAGTGTATGTCGTGTCTTAAAAGGAAGTTAAAAGAAATGGGTTTTGAACTTGATTCCAACTTAGAAGTTTTTGAGTTAGACTCTTATGAAAGACATCTTCAAGTAGAACGGGAAAGTATTTGGCAAAAATTCTTAGATGTATTAAATATACGCCATGTTCTAATAATGGATAAAGATTCTGGTCTGAAGCTTTTAAATTATTCGATTTCTGGAACTGGCTTAGATGCCGATTTATTGAGCGGGTTTATTCAAGCAAATATTACATTTTCTGAATCGGAAGATGTTACCCAAAATGGCTCAAAATATATGAAACAACCTCAGTTTTATGAGTTTCAATACGAAAATTTTAATATTCTCCTAAAAAATGGGGAATTCGTTCGATTATGTCTAATTCTTGACCATAGAGCATCTAGCAGTATGCGGACAGATGTCCTCCAATTTATGCGTGAGTATGAAGAACTGTTTCATGAGGAAATAACAACTTTTCAATCTTCAGGTGTTTTTAAAGCAGATAATATGGAAGACTATTTAATTGACA
>JAEOTL010000420.1 GCA_016839845.1 Promethearchaeota archaeon | reverse complement strand
TTTCATTTGGTGAAATTATCAACATATTGACTTTTGGGTTATACCAGCTGTCATTTAAAGAAGTATAATCAATTTCTGGTATGAAGGACAACTCTACATCAGAATATCCACTATAACCGAGATCTACTTTATCATTTCTCTGACTCATAAAAAGGGAAAAATTGTTGACAAATATTGGGCTCAATAATGATATAAGAAGAATTATGCAAAGTAAGATGAATGATAAATTCTTAAAGGGATTCTTTACCATTTGATATCAATAATAAAATATATGATATAATTATTTAATTGTAAAAATAATAAGATAAACATAAGAATCTATTCATTATAATAATTAGTTGTTAGAATATCATTTTTTATCATGCCTTTCAAGTTTAACACCTGCCCTCATTGCGAAAAAAAAATTATGTTTTCTATCGAAATCAGTGATATTGATCCTAGCCAATATCCTGCTCCAGTTTATATACAATGTAAATTTTGTAATGCTCTTTCCACCTTTTATGTAGACAGCCTTCTTAGAGTTGCGTATAAAGAGCTCGAAAAGAAGCCCGGTGGTAAAACTACAATTCAAACAAAATAATGAATAATCTTCATTTAGTTTTAAAGCGATGTAGTTTATTGATTAATTTAATAAAAAATATATTCTTAATGTTTCATAGAGTAATATTTATGTAGCAGTTACACCACTTAAATTTTATACTACCATGTCTTACGAATTAGAAGATATCTCGGGAATAGGAAAAACTACAGCAGAAAAGATGAAAGCGGCTGGATTGGACACAATTGAAAAACTCATTGCTGCAAAACCTGAAGATATAGTAAAACTAAAGATAAAAGGAGTTGGAAAAGCAACTGCTGTAAAAATTATAGCAAGCGCGAAGCAAATTCTTAAAGACGAAAAAACTAAGGATAAACCTTCAGGTAAAAAATCGGAAGAGGCTGATAGTGAGTTAATACCTAAGGTTAAACCCGTGGCGAAACCCAAACCAGTTAAGCAAAAGAAGGGTGGAAACATAAAGAAGTTAATAAAAAAGCAAGCAGAATGCAATATTGGCCTTGTTGGACATGTAGATCATGGAAAAACCACCCTAGTTAAGTCATTGACTGGGGATTGGACTGATCGACATTCTGAGGAGCAAGAAAGAGGAATTTCAATCAAATTAGGATACTCTAATGCAACAATCCTGCATTGTCCTTCTTGCGACGAATATCTTACAGCATACCTAGCTGAATCAAATAGGAAAAAAGGACAACCTCGATTTACCTGTCCATCATGTGAAGGTAAAGTAGAATTTAAGCGGAATATTTCATTTGTAGATGCACCTGGTCACGAAATTTTAATGGCAACAATGTTGAGTGGTGCTTCATTAATGGATGGAGCATGTCTTTTAATTGCTGCAGATGAGCCATGTCCTCAACCCCAAACTCGGGAACATCTAGCAGCCTTAAACATTGCAGGGATCGATAAAATCATAATTTTACAAAATAAAATAGATGCTGTTTCGCGCGAGCAAGCAATAGAAAATCAACAACAGATAAAGGATTTTGTAAAAGGCACCGTCGCTGAAAATGCCCCTATTATTCCTGTTTCAGCTGTCTTTCAGGCGAATTTACACCTTGTTGTGAGGGCATTCGAAGAGATTATTCCTTCTCCACAATTTAGTGATGATGAAATCTTCCAGTTCTTAGTTGCACGATCATTTGATATCAACCGACCAGGAAAGCCTCTTAAAGATTTAAAAGGCGGAGTTATAGGGGGTTCAGTTTTAAAGGGAAAAATAGAGGTTGGCTCTAAAATTGAAATAAAACCCGGTATTCGTATTAAAGACGAATATATTCCCATAAAATCATCTGTCATTAGTATTAGTCAAGGTAATAATCCTCTAGAAAACGCTAAGCCTGGAGGTCTTATTGGACTAGGCACAAAGTTGGATCCCGCTTTAACTAAGGGAGATCATTTGATAGGTCACTTAGTTGGAAGACCAGGGACATTACCAGAGATTTTAAATGAAGTAGAATTAAAAGTAAATCTCTTAGATAAAGTTATTGGTTCTGAGGTTCAAATGAAAGTACAACCTCTAAAACATGGTGAAAAATTATTATTGGTTGTAGGTACTGAAAAAACTGGGGGAACTGTCACGAAATTGTTAAAAAATAGTGTTATTATAAAACTTAATCCCCCAATCTGCCCCCCTGAGGATTTTATTTATGCTATTTCTCGGATTATTAACAGAAGATATCGATTAATAGGCTACGGGGAATCAGTGAACAATAACTAAAGTTCTTACTCTTCTCTAATCTAAGAAGAGTAGGATAAAAATATTTCTCGAATTTTCCCCTTAGTTAAGTGTAATGAAGCATCCACATTGATGAAGATCTGCTCTAATGTTTTTATTACTTCTGTATCAATATCAGAAATTCTTGATTTTGTGATAGTTTGCCTAGTTTCATATAGGATAAGAGAACTCTCAACTTTTGCTAAAAAGTGAAGTATTATTTCAATATCAACCTTGTTTACTAAAGATGGACTTGTTATTTCCTTAAATTCATAAAAAATTTCATTCATTACGCGTTTCTCTAAAAACATAACAAAATCATCAATATTATCACAGAATATAACAATCAAAGCTACTTACCGCGATTTCTTGTTTTTACGATAAAATAAAAATCCAAAGATTAGAATTATTGCATTAATAAGTCCAAAAATTAGTATCCAAAGCGGAAAGTGAGGATAATTTGTTTGGATATTAATTGTATCGGTGTTAGTATTAGCTTGAATTTCTTTTAAAAATGTTCCTTGGTGGTATACCCTTATTGTATAGTTACCGAGTGGAAGATTGCTAACAATGACCTCCCCATTCTCATCTGTTACGCCTGGATTTATAGGCTGAACTACTTCTTTTGATACGTATGTTCCATAAGCAGCACCGTAGTAAAAGATCTCGAGAGTAGCTCCAACTAAAGGCATCTTAATATTATCAGTTACTACAAATTTGAGACTTTTAGTGGCCTTATATTTTATCGAGAATGGACATGTTTCTCCTACACCGAGAAAAGGAATAATTATCCTTATGATAAACTGGTCTGGTTGAGACCCATTGGAAATAAAGAATGCTACAGTTCTCTCAAATAATGAAAAATTACTTACTACTTGCTCAAATAAAATATCTGATTCAAAAATCGTCACCCCACTTAAAGCTAGATGTTGGGGTCCAGAAACTAGTGTAGGAAAATAGATTCTTTCTCGGGTATTTCGTCCATTTACAAGTCTGTCTATAGCCCATGAATTTTCTAATGTCTCCTCAAATTTCAATCTATAATTAGAGGTGAAATTTAGTGAGAAAAAGCTAAGATTTGTTCTAAAATCATCGGCTATTAGAATTTCGATGGACTTATCTGGATTTAAATGGGTATTCATATTAACAAAAATTCCATCCAAAATCAATGCATGATTTTCTAAATCTTCCTTATCTGGCAAGTTTACTGTAATAGCAACAGCTAAATAGGGAATGGGTGTAGTTTCTTGGAGAGTTTTCCCATACCGATGCGCAATTAGTCTAAATTGATAAGTAAACATCGCTTCAATATCTTCTTCAGGTTCACTCATTACATGAGGATTTTCTAATCGTTGGGCTATTACCCAATCTGCAATAGGTAATTCTAGTTGCCAAATTAAATACATTGTAAAATTAAAGACTGGACCTACATTGAAAAAACTTTCATATTGGAATACAATAAAATCGAAACTATCTTGATAAAAATCTTCCCCTGCAGTCAAATTTGTAAAAACTGTACCATTATCGACATGAAACTCAAGCAATTCTGTTTGAGGATAACCTGAGTGATAAATTAAATATCCTAGCTGTGGATTGTTGTACCGAACTTTTATAGATTCATTTATTTTAACTGTAATCCTCTCTTTTTTTACAATTTGATCATCAAGGTTATCGTTAATTGCCGGACTAATCGTTTCAATAAAATCTATTCCCTCTATAGTCATATTTAAAGCATTTGTCTCGTATTCGTTAGGGATAAGGGGATAATAAACATTATAGTTAAAAAAACCTAACTCAAGGAAGTCAAAATATAGATCATTTGCAGTCATATTTCCATATCCATATTTACCACGGTTTATTATGGAAGTATAATTATCTTTCGTGAATTCGCTAGCTTTAAGGGCATTTTCATTTAAGTCATTAATAACACTACCTTCATGAGAATTCTTAGGGGAATACCCAAGTAAGCCTGGACCAATAACCATAAAAACTATAAATAATGTAAAAACAAGCTTCATAGAGAAGTCTGTTTTAATCTGAGAATTACGTGACATGGTAGAATTTTCAGCTTCACTGAGTTAAAAACAGAAATATGAAATAGATTAAAAAATTTATCTTTGAGTAATAAATATAACATCAAATCTTCACTTAAATTGAATCTGAATCAGAAGATTAATATACCTTATAATTAATAAGTAATCTAAAATTTCTATGTATAATATTAATTAATGATGTAAATGACCAAGAAACCAGAGAAAACCAAATTTCTAGAAGATTTCAACAACGCAGTAGATCAATTTATCGATCATTCATTTACACGAGCTATAGCAATTTCCCATAATGATGCTGACGGCATAAGTAGCTTACATCTGATTCAAAATCTATTATATCGAATGAAAATAGATTACGACTATTTTATTTATAATAGATCTGTTTCTTGGGAGCATTATTTAAACGGAATTCTATCAAAAAGACAATCTGATAAAACAACTTTAATATTTACTGATGTGGGATCAAATCTAACTGAGTTGATACCCATTTTAAGCAATAGAAAAGAAATATTCTTTATTCTCGATCATCATGAAGTAGAAGATACCGTAGACCTTGACACCATTCCTGAAAATGTGTTTTTTCTCAACCCTACTATTTATGGTTATGATGGCATTGAACATATTTCTGGTGCTACCTTATCTTATATGTTTGCTAAACAAATAAGACCTTCTGTAATGAAACATGGTTGGTTAACAATAGTAGGGATTGCTGGAGATTCATTAAAACCTATGGATAAACTACAATCATTCAATCGTGAAGTATATGAAGAATTGATTAGTGAAGAATTAATTGAAGATAAAGAAGGATTAACTCTATTTGGTCATATGCATGGTTCGGTTCGAAATGCATTAAAATTTAGTATATTACCCTTTCTAAATGGTTTTGGGGGTGAATCAGATCAATCTTTAAATCAATTTCTTGAAAAAATATCTATCAATCCAAAGACCAAATTAATAGATCTTAATCCCACAGAAATCCAAAATGTTCAACAAGAAATGAAAATTAACAGCTATGGCCATTACGCTCTTTTGCCTCAAAAAACAGGGCTTTTAAAGTTTGCCTTCGAGCATGCGTTATTGCTTAATATCTTATGTTTTAAAAATATCAGTGCGGCTATTTCAATGATGCAACTAAAATCTGTTACTCGATACGCAAAGGCTCTCTATGCTGAATATATTGAAAATCTTGTTAGAAACTTAAAGACAATCTCTAGTGAACAACCAAGTCATGAAACAAAAAAAGCACTTTTCATGGAAGTAAGAGGTAAAATCCCACCCAGTAATTGGTCTGACACCGCAAGTTTTAGTGCCGTTAAC
>JAEOTL010000419.1 GCA_016839845.1 Promethearchaeota archaeon | reverse complement strand
TAGTGATGGCTATAAGCTTAATTTCATCACTATCTTCATACTCAGGATCAAATGTTACAAAGTAAAAAGTATTTTCTTCTTTTTCATAACCAACTTCCATTTCACCACAATCTTCTCCTAAAAGTGGCTTTATCTCATCTGAAGCATTTTCTTTTAAAATTTCGTATATCGCGTCTTCAGCAACTTTTTGCTTAGCTCGTATTTCTTTGATTTGAGCAAAATCAAATTCTCCAAGAGATTTTTGGGCTTTTGTATTTAATTCATTCCATTCTTGGAATAACTTTTCTAAATTAGGTTGTGGAGCCATAAGAAAATATTAAATTACAGCAAAATAAAACTTCTTATTACTAAGGAAATAATTAATATTTGGTATAATCACACATTTACTCCTAGTGAAGGTGAAATTATGGAACTTATCCTCCCAGAACCCGTATTGAAAGGTACTATGAGTTTAGAAGAATGTATCTTAGAACGAGAGAGTGTTCGAGCATTTAAAGCTGAGAAAATTGGATTAGAACAGATTTCACAGATCCTTTGGGCTGCTCAAGGGAAAAAGGGACAAAAGAGGACGGTTCCCTCAGCAGGAGCCACATACCCCCTTGAAATTTATGCAACTCTCAAAGACAGAGGATATTTTCATTACAAAATTAATGAACATGCCTTGGAGTTAATAACAAATGAAGACATAACCCAACAATTAACAGAAGCATCTTGGGATCAGAAATTCATAGAAGAAGCATGCTTAAATATACTAATTTGCGTAGATTATTCGAGAACAGCTAAACGATATGGAGAAAGAGCAGCAAGGTACGTACATATGGAGGTAGGGCACTGTGCTCAAAATGTCCATCTAGAGGCAGTGGCATTAGGACTAGCTTCAGTCCCTATAGGTGCGTTTCAAGATCGTCAAGTAAAGAAAGTTCTCGATCTCCCAAAAAATATTGAACCACTCTATATTATTCCAATTGGGTATCCAAAATAATGGAGTTTTGATTTTTCATTGGTTTTAAAAAGTAATAATGATTATACAAATTTGTCCTATTTTAATTTACTCTAAAATATTAGGACATTCAGAAGCTTATCATTTTCTCAAATATGCAATTTTCAAAGAAAACGAAATTCAGCAATGTAGAACAACTAAAGAATGAGGGTGAATATAAGAAAGTCCTCCGAATACTAAATAAACTTGAAAAAACGGTTGATCTTCCTTTTCAAAAAAAATATTCCTACCAACTCCTTAAGAGTACATGTCTAAATAGATTGGGACAAAATGAAGATGCCCTCAAGCTTGCTGAACAAATTTACCAAGGAAGCAAAAAATTGGGAAATTTCCTCCAATCTATTGATGCCTCAATTGAAATTGCTGAAGCATTACTTTTTCTTGGAAGAATAGATGAAAGTTTTGAAATTATTGATAGAGGTGAAAATATACTCAAAACCGTTACTCAAGAACTGTCAAAAGAATTAATACAAAGGAAGGCGTCTATTGCATTTCTTAAAGGTTTCTATTACATGGAAAAAGGCGAATTAGATCTATCCGTTCAGTTCTCGGAGCAATCTTTAATGTTGCATGAAGAACTGGGTTATAAACAAGATATCGCTCGGTCTCTTACTCTACTTGGAATTCTTTTTCTATTTAAGGGTGAAATTGAACGAGCTCAAGAATATTATGAGAGGGGTTTAGCACTTGAAGAAAATAGTTTTAATCGGAATATACCTCATATCTATATTGGTATTCAGATTATTCTATGGTATAATGGAGAGATAGAGAGGTCTTTGGATTATGCTAAGCAAGGTTTGGCTTTTGCCGAGGAATTAAACGATAAATATTTAATCCCAATGTTTCTTAACAACATTGGATTGACCTATTACCAAAAGAATGACATTAATCAAGCATTAGACTATATTGAGAGAAGTCTGATAGGTTTTGAGAAGATGAATAACATTGGGATGATCATTTTCGTTTTAGATTCCCTGTTTGATTTAGCAGTCAATATGAAATCTTATGATCGAGCACAGCGATATTTTAATCGCATGAAACTGTTTATAGATCAAGAGAAAAGCAAGTTAAATGATGTTATTTATCGTTTGGATAAAATATTGGTGTTAAAAATTAGTAATAAAGTTGACGATCAAGTAAAAGCTAAAAAATTATTACAGCAGTTTGTTGAGGAAGAGATTGTTGTATGGGAGGCCACCATTAAAGCTCTTCTTCACCTCTGTGATATGTTTCTGGTTGAACTACACAATACTAATGATCTGAAGTTATTGGACGAATTAATGTCCTACATTACACGTATACGGGATATTGCTGAGAATCGAAATGTTTACCTATTTTTAGCTGAAACTTTTTTACTTCAATCAAAAATATTTTTATTACTTTTAGATTTAAAAGAAGCTCAACGATCTTTGACTCAAGCTCAACACATATGCGAAAAGTATGGATTTAACAGATTGATTGTAAGAATTGCTAGTGAGCAAGAGGAGTTGGCTAAGCAATTAAGCAGATGGGAAAATTTAAAAAAATCAAGAATATCTATTAATAAACGTATGGAATTTGCCCATTTAGATGACCAATTGATGCGAATGTTCCATTTACGTTTCTTTTTAAAGAAACAATTCTCTACACATTAAGATTTTTTTATAATTCTTGATTGATATAAATTATTAAAGGTATTTAATAATTCCATTGATTATAGACCTGTTGGTTATATTCTACATTATCCTATGAAATAAAAATAAATATTATTGATAAAAGTTTTATGCAAAATTTAATTAAAAAAAAAGTAATATTGAATAGAGGAATGTTGGCTTAGGAGGTAATTTAATCCAGAAAAGATTTGTTTCCTCTTTTTTCAACATTTTTAATTAAAATTAAGTTTATTTTAGAATAATTTCAATAGAAATTACATTATTCATTTACAGTTAAATCTTGATAAAATATATGTGGAAAACCTATTTCTCTATAGAAAGGAGCTTCTGGATAAGCTGGTTGGTAATATTCTGGTCCCTCGTAGTTAACAAAAATCCTCCATCTCTTTTCCTCACTACCCCCATAGGGTTCATAAACCCAAACTTCAGTTTTAAATTCAATAGTATATGGATATGTATCTGATTGAAAATATCCTGGTTCAAAAATTGCATACCAATACCAAACATGAAGCTTAGTTATTATGGGTTCAATGTTTTCATAAACCCAGTTATTATATTCATCCCTTTCCGGTAATAAAACTTTATATGCCCTATCAACATATGCATATCTACGTAATTCAATCTCTACTCCGTTGATATATAATCGTATTTTATAAGGATTTTTAGGAGCCCAATTATTTTCTAATTCTTCTGGAAAATTAGCTATTCCTGCCCTAAACCAACTTTCTTTTGAAGCTGAAATCTCCGAAACTTTCCACCAAAATATTCCTTGGGGATCATCTAGATCTCGATCTATAAAAGGCGGTACACCTGCTTGAACTGTTGGTATGAAACTAAAGACTAAAAATCCTATTGCTATAAGTATTGCCAATTTCGGTAATAATTTAGTCCTATTCATTTTTTTTCCCTCGATTAAACTCTATTTTTCATTAGTTTAGTTGCACTAATTTAAATATTATGCAACGGATCAGTTGCACTAATTTAAATATTATGCAACGATCCATATATAAACCTTATGATCAAATATAAAACTATAGTTGAATGTATTATAATAAAAGAACAAATATCAAGCCGTACAATTGAGTATTTAAGAATATAAATATTCTTATTCATAAAAGAAAAAAAAAGAAAAAAATTGGATAAAGGGTATGTAGGTTATGTCAATAAGGAAAGAAATTAAAACTATTTTTCCAAGTACAGAAGAAACTTGGGAAGAATTAATAGATAAACACCCCTTACGTTATGATATTTGGATGATTCTACAAATCTATAATGAAAAAAACGTTTCTGATATAGCTAAGTTATCAAAGAGAAATAAATCTACTCTATCAAGAGTTTTACGGAAAATGGAGGAAGATGGGCTGGTACTCTCAAGGAAAGAAAAATTATTAAAAGAAGGAAAGATTCCTGCAAAATTTTATCGTATAAACCCTGAAGTTAAGGACGAGGTGCCAGATTTTAAAGATATGCTTTCTTCAAACGATCCCCAAAAACTTCTAAAATTCTATGAATATGAAATCACTAATTATCAGAAGGCAATTTATAACGGCAAAAAATTACTCGATTATTTAAATCCTTTACTAGATGATTTGAAGGACAATTTGGATGATATTGAAAAAGCTAAACATATATATTCTAAGTATTGGTTAGGTAAAACGAGACCTTGGTTTAATCTTATATACTTAGATGAAGAATGCTATGAGAAATTTTTTGATATACGTCTAGAATATATGTTAAAGTTGGAAAAACTTGCAAGAGAACATAAATTGGATACAAACAGCGCATTCATTTATTTTGATTTTTCATTACCGTTAAAAGCTATATTTGAATTGAAAGAAAAAGAAACTCAAAAAAAGGAATAAAAAATTAAAATCAAGATATTTTGACTATTTCAAGGCAAATTTATAGAGGAGAACTTTTCATAAAACCTTAGTATGAACGTTGAGCTATGTATTCTTCTTTTTTAATAGTAAATAACATAGCTTTGGGGGTGAAGTCTTTATGTTGTATATGTCCCAAATATTTCATCCCTATTCGTTCCGCTACCTTCCAGCCCTGAGTATTATTGGGGTGGATATAGGCAATGATTTTGGGGATTTTTAGCTCAGTAAAGGCATATTCAATTAGTTTAAGCATTGCTTCTATAGCATATCCATTACCTCTACATTCAGGCAACAAAACATAAAGACATCTAACTTTATTACCATCAATAGTTAACAAACTGCATAGTCCACAAGGTTCAGCTCTTTCCTTATTTACTATTGTTAAACTAAATCCCTCGTCGGAAACTATGTAAGGATTTAAGAATTCTTTAGCATCTTCTTTTAAGTAGGGCTTAAGGATAAGTCGTCTTGTTTCTAATCTCTCAGGAGCTTTCATATAATGAAGAAATATGTAATTGAGGGGTATATCCTTACGGCTAAGGAAGGGTCATATTAGTTTTAAATTATAAAAGAAATTTATAGTTTGTTATGTTATTTACAAGAAGAATCTTTTATGCAACTCAATATTTTATGAAACCACGCAATGACTGTTCCAGGAGCTAATGAAAACAAAATCACTGGAAAAATTTATAATAGTATCCTTTACAATTTGGTAATCCTCTTAGTTTTTCTTTTCTGGTTCTCATATTCAATGTATGATAATCTCATTGCCTTATTGGTAATTACTGTTCTCATTTTTCTAAGTAGTAGTACGGTAGTTGTACTTAACTATGTTAAACAATTAAAACCGAAAGTCCTTCCCTTTCAATTTTTAGTTTTAGCGATCCCTATTCTCTTTTGTATCAACATCTTCTTCTTTTATAGACCTTATGCCCCACCTTTTTTCTTTGGAATTTCCAGTTTTATAGGCCTATGGATCAAATTCGATTTAATAGTATTTATCGTACTATTATCGATTGTGTTCCTTAAATTGATTGGGATATATCTTTATTTTATGAAAAATCGTACACTTTTGGAGAAAGGACAAGGAGATGCGACTTTTCAATTTTTTGCTGAAAATCTTAACTTTCAGAAAATAATTCTTTTGTTATTACTGTTCCCATTAAGTGCATTTGTCGAAGAATTAATTTATCGCAGTCTATTATTGAGCTTTTTTACTTTATATTTTAATCTTAATATAATTTTGGGGATATTGATTATTTCACTCATCTTTGGGCTTGTACATTTATCTACTTCTGGAAATTGGGGTCATATCATCTCAACATTTATATCTTCAATAATCTATTTCATTGCTTTAATCTATTTAGGATTAATCTACTCCTGGGTGTTTCATCTAATAACTAATGTCGCTGTTATCTTCTTTTATAGCTCAGTAAAAAAAAGAAATAAGCAGTTACTCAAGGTATAGAACTAGAACAGATTTATAGTTTTATCAATTATAAGTCTGATACTATATATCTTTCTAATTTATTAAGGAAATTATTAATTACTCAAGTTGGTTAAGTCTAAATGAAGATTCAATTTAAAAAAAACCGTGAGAAAAAAGATGGTACAAACTCTTAATGCAGTAGGAAAAAAGTGCCCAATGCCAGTTCTTCTAGCCAAAAAAGAACTCAAAAAGATGAATCCTGGCGATTTTCTAGAATTAATTGCTGATGATAGAGGAGTCCTTAAAGATATACCAGCTTTATTAAATCGAACGGGGGATAAATTGGTTGGAACCCGTGAAGATAATGGTAATGTTATTCTAAAAATCGAGAAGGCTTAAGCAGGTGATAATGAAATGGAGACTGTAAATTTTATTGTGAAAGATAAATCATTTGAGAAATTTGCGATGATGATGATCCTCGGCACCACTGGAGATGCTATGGATATTAAAATGAACTTCTTTTTTACATTCTGGGGATTAAATCTTCTAAAAAAGAAATTTAAACCTAAAGTTGCCGGTATGCCTTTTCCCTTGAAAGGAATGGCCGCTAAAATGTTTAAGAAGAGAATGAAAAAATTTGGCATCGAGGATATCTGGGGGATGATAAAGGATGCTGTGGATAACAACAACATGAAATTATTTCCGTGTCAAATGACGATGGATTTAATGGGGATCAAAAGAGAAGAATTACTTGATTGGGTAGAAGATCCTGTTGGGGCAGCCACTTTCCTCGAAATGAGTGATGGTGGACGAATAGTTTCTCTCTAATTAACTTTATTTTTTTTAACTCTTTATTTATTGTTATAACTTCTAAACGATTTTTTAAATATTATAGCTCTGGTTATATGCAATGGAAAATCTAAATCGAAAACAAGAGATCATTGCATATTTATTGCTAGTTATAACTACAATTATATGGGGAGGTACATGGCCACTTGGTCGTTGGCTTGTTGCTGGAGGAGAAACTATCCCCCCGTTGATGATTGCAGTAATTCGCTATTTCTTAGCAGTAATCTGTTTTTTTCCCATTCTCAAATTTAAGGAAGGAAAGTTACATTTGCATTTTGTTAAAGAAAATTGGAAGATTTTAGCTGTCATGGGGTTTTTATCTGTAACTGTTTATCAGGTGGGCTACCTAGTAGGTGAATTCTTCACCGCTGCAAGTGATGCTAGTATAATGATCGCAACAAACGCCGTGTGGGTAGTTATTCTCTCCAGTAAATTTTTAAAAACAGAGTCTTTTACGTGGAAGAAAAGTGTGGGAACCTTGCTTGCTTTCTTAGCTGTCATAATCGTAGCGGGATTTTCTCCAAATGTTAACGTACCAAACCGAATTTTAGGGGATATACTAATATTAGGAGCAGCTCTTGCTTATGCAATTTATACGGTAATTTCACGATTCTTCTTAAATAAAACCCAAAAGAACACTGAATCTTATCAACCTAGCTCTCTGTGGATAATGACTTGGGTTTCTTTGTTTGGATTTGTAATTACTACGCCAATTGCATTAGTAATTAGTCCAGAATATCTTAACCCGCTAGAATATGGAATGATTCCTAGTCGAATATGGATTGGAGTTGCCTATTTAGCTTTTATTTCAACAATAGGAGCTTATACTTTCTATTTAGAAGGAGTAAAGCGATTAAATGCTAGTCGAGCAGCAATTTTTCAAACTTTAGTCCCATTATTTGGAGTTCTATTCTCTGCTTTATTTCTGCAAGAGGAATTTGATATTTTTATATACCCTATTGCTTTATTATTAGTAATTATAGGCATTTACCTTGTCAATCGAGACAATAATAAAACGAGAAAAGATACATAATAAAGATTTCTTGTCAAAACAATAACTGAAATGTCAAAAACCGCTTAACTGATACATTTATAACAGAAAAATACTTCCAAGATCTCATAAATTAATTTGTAATGAAATCTAATATTTTCAGATCTGACTCGAAATGTTTTGTACAAATTGTGGTTCAGATATTCCTGATGATGCAAAAACTTGCCCTCATTGTGAAGAAAATTTAGAAGAAGCAATTTCGCTTCTTGAAAAAACTCCCGTTATAAGCAAGACACCCCCTTCGGATTCAGAATTCAAAATTACCTTTAAGAGGGATCCAGTACCTACATATGCTAAGGTCACAGTTATTGATTTAATCATTGAAAATATTAGCCCAAAAACTATATCGGATGTGGAACTCCAACTTTCAAGATCTCACCTCGTGGAAGTTGTATCGGAAAATAAATTCCTTGGTACTTTTCGAAGCGGGCAGCAAAGAAGTACCATATTTCATATAATACCTAAAAAAACTGGAATTATTTCGATTGATGTGAAAATTTCTTCAGATCTTGATCATTTACTGGTTATTCCAATTGAAATTGACGTTATCAACCTCAGCAGGTTGGAACGTGAAACTCCAGTTCGTTCTCGTCCACAATCTAGTATCAACCAAGCCTTAGTCGCTTTTATCATAACATCATTAATAGGTGTGATTTTTATCGTCGTAGGCATATCAACGTTTTTCAGAGGGGGGTTACCTCTCAGTGGTGGAATAACATTCATTGTAATAGGCGTTATTCTTCTTAGCATAGGAACTAAAGGAAGGTGTTTAATACTCCCCTTTTTAATTGTCTGTGACGATTGCGACTGCTAATAAAAGAATTGAGGAATAATAAAATGACACAAAATCAAACCGAAATCCTTCCAAAAGAGGAAAAAGTAATAATCAGACGGTTAGCACACCATGATCCTCAGCGCGAAGATTTCGAAAACCATGTGTTTTACCTGTTTAATTATGCTTTTTGTATTGGGTGCTTCTCTTTTGCCTTTGGGGTTATTATAGCGTTAATCTTTGGTAATTTCTTTTATTATCAAATTATTGATTTCCTTACTTTTCCGATAGCTCTCATAATTTTCTTAGCAGGATGGATCCCCTCTATCTTCCAATATGCTATTCAAATTACAAGAAAAATACCACTAAAAAATCGGGGGATCAAATTTCTCATACGTTTCATATATCCGGTAGGGAGTATCATTTTTATCTTTAAAATTCCTGTACTAGGATTTGCTATAGCAATTCCTGCGGGATACTTGATAGTTATTATTCGTAAAATAAAAAACAAGAGATTATTGGAATAGTATAGATAATTATAAGGAGTGGTCAGAGAAGCTCTACACACTCGCAGAGAAAACCGGAAAATCTTACGTAAGGCCTTGTAAATTGATGGAATCTGGTGAATTTGTTTCCTACAAATGAGAATGTGGTTTTTACTTAAAATCTAAGAATTTTACTTCAGCTCATTTCAGTTACTCAGTACTCAGAATGGTTAAAAATTACTTAAGATTATACATGAATTAAGTATTTAAGCATAAATTAAAAATTTAAAATTAGGTGCATAAAATAGATGGAATTGAATACGCTTTTTAGCCCCGAAAAGATTGGTAATGTAGAAATAAAAAACCGGATCGTGCGTTCAGCAACTTTTACAAATGCTGCAAATCCAGATGGTACGGTAACGGATGAGTTTATTAAAATTTACACAGATCTTGCTAAAGGAGGAACAGGATTAATAATTACAGGTTTAATGGCTATAGATGAAGAAGGAAAATTGAACAATAATCAAGCTGGTCTTTATAGTGATTCTCATTTAGAGGGACAAAAAAAATTTATAAAGGCTGTTCATGAATACTCTGAAGTTAAAATTGCCCCGCAGCTCGCTCATTGTGGTCGACAAGGGATGAATTCTATATCCCCTTCAGCTGTGATATACCAGGTTACGAAAAAAATTCCTCGAGAGTTAACAAACGAAGAAATTAAAATTTTAGTTAAAAATTTCGTTAGTGCTGGTCGTAGAGCTTACGAATGTGGTTATGATTTGGTCCAACTAAACGGAGCTCACTGTTGGTTGTTGTCAAATTTTCTGAGCCCCTATTCCAACCAAAGAGCTGATGAATATGGGGATAGCACTGAGAATCGAACCAGAATCTTGGTAGAGATCTATAACCAACTCAGAGATGAAGTAGGGAAAAATTTCCCGATAACAGTTAAATTACAAACACAAGATTTTGTACAAGATAGTATTACCCTTGAGGAAGGTAAGAAGATCACCGAAATACTAGTAAATACAGGTTATGACGCTATTGAACCGAGTGCCGGAGGTTTGGAAACTATATACATGTCTGGTAAGATGTATCCTGCTCCTGTAGTAAAATCTGAAGAGGACGAAAATTTTTTCTTGCCAACCGTAAATGAATTTGCCCCCGTACTTAAAAATACAAAAGTTATTCTAATGGGGGGTATAAGAAATCCGTTGAAAGCAGAGAAACTACTTCAAGAGGGATCTGTTGATTTTGTGGCATTAAGCAGACCATTAGTCATTGAACCAGATCTCCCAAATCGATGGAAAAATGGTGATTTATCACCTCCATTATGTACAAGCTGTAACGCATGCTTTCGTGAGCAACCCTTAAGATGTAGTATTAAAGATACGCTCCTTAAAAAAAAAGAAAGCAGCTAACGCTTAATTTTCATTGAAATCAGACGCGGAATTTACCTTTCCATTCTAATTTCAAAGGAAATTCATTTCAATCTTTCGAGTTTAAAGACTACAGGTCTCATCCCATCAGAACAGGATGTATAGGTAACATCTGGCTCCGACCAGAAATGATCTCCTCCACAAAAAAGAATGCTTAAGTCTCTAGACAAATCACGCCACGCCCAAACACAAAAATCCTCTGGTCTCTGCATGTATTCTACGACCCATTCCGTCCCTTCACTCAAACCATTACGACTACAAGGAGCTACTTTTTCTC
>JAEOTL010000048.1 GCA_016839845.1 Promethearchaeota archaeon | reverse complement strand
TATCAGGTTCATGTACTTTTATTAGCGAATCCAGATTTTTTAGGCCATCGGCGAGTAATTTGGCATTTTTGTGATCTTCTTCTAACCTTTTAATCCATTTTGGTTCGAGTGCTACTAAACCAAAAGAAGCAATTATTCCTGCCTGACGCATACCCCCTCCAAGCATTTTACGAAATTTACGAGCTCTATTTATAAACTCTTTAGATCCAGCAACTACAGATCCAACAGGACAAGATAATCCTTTAGATAAACAAAACATAACACTATCCACATGTTTAGTAAATTGAGTAACTGGCTGATTTAGAGCAATTGAAGCATTGAAAATTCTTGCCCCATCTAATTGAAGTTTTAATTCATTCTTTTCCGCAAACTCTTTCAATTCTCTTAAAATTTCTGGTTTTAAAATTGCTCCACCATGGAAATTATGGGTATTTTCTGCACATAATAAAGTAGTTGGTGGTTCATGAATGTCATCCTTATCACGAATTAAGTCTTGGAGATGATTAAGCGATGGTACTCCTTTTATTGATGGAAATGTTTTTATCATTAATCCACCAATGCGAGCAGCACTTCCTACTTCGTGTCCAATAATATGACTGAACTCTTCTAGGAGGACTTCTTCACCCGGATTGGTATGGGAAAGAAGTGAAACTAAATTTCCTTGTGTACCCGAAGTAACGAACAATGCGGCTTCTTTTCCGACGATGCGTGCAGATTTTTCTTCCAATTCATTAACCGTTGGATCCTCTCGCATAACATCATCACCGAGTAAAGAATTATCCATCGATTTAATCATCCCCCACATTTCAGGAGACGGTTTAGTAACGGTATCAGATCTTAAATCAACAACTCTCATTATTAAAAAAGTAATTAGTTTAAATTATGATTATGAATCTTTTCCCTTATAAATACTTTAGAAAAAGAGCTCTTAAGGGTATAAAATGAATGATACAGATTTTATATCGAGATGAATTTATATCCAAATTCTTTAGTTTAAGTGTAAAAAAAAGTTGGAATAATAAGATGTATAAGTAGATTACAAACCTGGAATGCCAGTTCGCTTATGAAGGAGATCTAATCCTCTAGATACTATTGTAATCGTAACTAAAAAGATAATCGCCACAATAATGTAAGTTGATAGTGATATAAATGTATTTGAAACGATAGTTTTTGCTTGACCAAAAAGTTCTGTGGTACCAATTAAAGAAACAACAACGGTATACTTCGGAAGATAAGCAGCTTCGTTAGACCACGCAGGAATGACACGTCGTAGAGCTTGTGGTAATATAATGTGGCGAATAGCGGTTACACGTGACATACCCAGTGATTGGGCGGCTAATAATTGTCCAGAACCAACCGACATCATAGCACCACGGAAATATTCTGCTTGATAAGCTGCACTATTAAGGCTTAATGCCATTATCCCAAAAAGAATACGATGATTCAAGAATACGAAAGTAATCTCTTTACCAAAGATCGTAAACTCAGTTAATAAATTCCAGTTCTCAATAGGGATATTCAAACCATAAAATAAGAAAAATAATTGTGCAATTAATGGTGTACCACGTATAAATTCAATATATATTGTAGCACCTCGAGAAAAAATACTACCACCATATTGGCGGAGAAGAGCAAGGGTTAAACCTAAAAAAAATCCAAACATAAGTGACCAACCATATAACCACATCGTTGTAAGAAAACCTGCAACGAGACGGTCCCAGAATCCTATTACTATGCAGTAATCGGTATTGCTGAATATTGATAAGGAACAAATTAAATTGCTTATAAAAATCGCCAAAATGATGATGATAATACTTATACTAGCTCCTAGCATTAATTTTCTTCCTTTAAACTTTTTTTCTTCAAGAGGTTGCTCTTTTACCTTCATCAATAGTTTTCCTCGTCTGATGGTTTTAAAAGTTCTTCATGGGTTCCATATAGAACTTCAAGTTGTTTGAGGAATTTTTTCACAATCTCAGATTTAGGAGAAACGAAGAAATGCTGAGGAGAGCCGCGTTCGAGGATCGTTCCTTCACCAAGAAATATCATTTCTGAGGCTACGGCTTTAGCAAAACCTAATTCATGAGTTACAACGATCATTGTAGTGCCTGATTTGGCAAGATCTAACATTACTTGAAGCACTTCCCCAATTAGCTCTGGATCCAATGCAGAGGTAGGTTCATCAAATAATATTACATCTGGTTCCATAGCTAAAGCACGAGCAATTCCTACTCTTTGTTGTTGACCCCCAGATAGTTGGGCAGGATAGTGATCTGCCCATTGTGTCATCCTAACACGATTTAGTGCTTCAAATGCCCTCGCTTGAGCTTCTTCCTTATTCATGCCTTTTACTCGACGAAGTCCAATACTTACATTATCTATGGCTCTGAGATGGGCAAAAAGATTAAAATGTTGGAAAACCATGCCTAATCTTGTTCGTACTTTATTGAGATTAACTCCCTGCTCTGTTATTTTCTGACCTCTAAGAAAAATATCCCCTTTCTCTGGAGGACTTAGCATATTAATACAACGGAGAAGTGTGCTCTTCCCAGAACCACTTGGCCCAAAAATAACTTTTACCTCTCTTTCAGCTAATTCAAATGAGACACCTTTAAGTACTTCCAAATCTTCATATGATTTCCATAAATCAACTACTCGTATAACTGGTTCGTTCACAATTAACCACCTCCCATTCCTAATTTTTTCAATTTCTTAGTTTGCTGTTCACCAAATATTTTTGTTACTGGAAATGTTAATAGGAAATATAGTATTGCAAGAATTCCTATTGATAAAGCCCAAGTACCCCTAAAAGCATAAGAATAATCATAAGCAGCTTTTGTCAACTCGACAATCCCAATTGCATATGCAAAGGATGAATCTTTAATGACTACTGAATACTCATTTGACCAACTGGGCACTGCTAGACGTATAGCTTGGGGGAATGTAATATGTCGGAAAGCTTGACTCCCACTCATTCCTAATGCACGAGCCGCATCAATCTGCCCTGGGTTCACAGATAAGATTGCTCCACGAAAAATCTGAGATTGATAAGCACCGCTTCGAAGTCCAAGTGCTAAAACTATACTAGCAAGTGGTCTCTGAACTGGTTCTAAGAACCAAAATAAATCCGTCAAACCGAATGCGAAAATATAGATTAAAACCAATATTGGGATACCCCTGAATATTTTCTCATAACCATTTGAAAACCAACCTAACTCAACACCACCATATACACGCATGAGTGCCAGGGATATACCTAGCATAAATCCAATTAATAATCCTAAAGCTGTAAGAAGCAACGTAAAGGGTAATCCAACACTGAGAATAAAATATGCTATCTCGTAATTTTTATCTATAATAAAGCCTATTATAATTGATATTAATAACCCTAAAACGAGAGATGTAATAAAGAGAGCAAGCTGAATAACAACAACAAATAATAAAGATTCTCTTAATTCTCTTTTATATAAGGGTATAACAACTGTAGTCCCGATTAAAATATTTATTCCCGTATTAATAAGAGCAACATAGAAATCTTCAATAAGTAGGAAGTTAAATATTATAATAACTGGAATATTACTAACTAACCATATCAAATTAACTATTAAAGCAGTTTTGAAAGATGAATCCCAGATATTAGTATAGTGTGTTTTTTTCTCTTTAACATACCATCTCACAATATATGTACCAATTAAAAACATCAGAATCTGATTAATGATTCCTGTAATCATACCTAAGGTTGTTTGAAAAAGCATAGCTATTATTTTATTTTAAGTAGCAGTTTTAATATATCTTTAGTAAATGAGGTATTTATGTATTTTAAGAATTGTAAAAAAAAAAAATATTTTTATAATAAATATCTGGAATAACAATTATGTCGTAATGTTTCCGAACCAAAGATTTATCACATCGAAGATCGATTCAGTTAGATAGCTCTCATATATGACTGTATTCATTATATGTAGCAATTCTGGTTCTCCGTGCTGAGTCCATAGCACAAAAGGATCAATCCCCGTACTAAATAAGATCTCGATATCATAAACACCTTCCCAAGCAGTAAACACTGGACCATCTATGTAAGCCAGCTGAATTGCTGATGTATCTAAGGCGTTCATAAGATCAATTGCATTATCATATACAAAAAGTTCTACACCAACAGTCATGTTTAAACCGCCTGGACCTAACTCGTCATACATTACGGTACCTGTTTGAACACCAACTGTATAGGCTGTAACATTATCAACATGATTAATAGTGATTCCTGAGTCATTTAAAGCGACAATAACTTGAGTTACATTAATATAGGTTATTGAGGGGGCAAGTTGTGCTGCTCTTTCTTGAGTGTAAGTCATTCCTGCCGCAAGCATGTCGACTGTACCTGCTTTACATGAAGCAACTAGAGAATCAAAGGGTAAGTCAACCATTTTAAGGGGAACACCTATTTCGTCAGCTATCATCTGTGAAAGGTCAATATCGAACCCAACAATTTCATTACCGGGAAAAGTCTTATTTTCAAATGGTGGATAATCTGCACTAGTTCCAACAACAAATTCTCCTCGTGCGATAATTTGATCAAGTAATGGTGTGCGAGTTGTTGTAATTGGAGAAGGGATAAACCATCCGCCAAGGATTCCTATTCCTAATCCTACGACAATAGCTATTATAGCAAATTCTCTTCTTATAACTGCTCTTTCTGTACTCATAACTTTTTTACCTCATTTATTATTAACAACTTAAAATTTATTCTATATTATTTTTGGATAAATTCATAGTTATATTTCATAGTTCATATATAAAGATTTCTATCTATAGAAATATAATACAGATTATTTTTAATTCTAAGACTGATTTTAAATAGGATATTACGTTTCTATTATGGCAATCTCTTCCAGTTTTACAGCTCACTCCTTTGTTATTTTTAAAGAAATCACACTTTAAAGTTTAATGTTTTTCTTTAAAACCTTAATAAACAATAATCTGTGATAATACTTCTTATAAGAGTACTAGAACATTTTTTTTAATTCAGAAAACTTACCAAATTTGTCCTCTTTTCAAATTATAACCTAAATTTTAATAAAAATAAGAGATTTCCCATATTAATGGCAATTTAAGGATAATTATGGTTAACAAAAACAACCCAGTGATAATTGGAGCTGCCCAGTTCACACAACGTAAAGACACTCCTCAACCTCTTGACTCACTTGGATTAATGGAGAAAACAGGAAAAAAGGCAATAGAAGATACACAAGCTAAAAATATCACTGATTTCATAGATGCAATCTATATGGTAAATATTAGCTCATGGTCATATGAAGATGCTCCTGCTGAACTTGGAAGAAGGCTTAATATCACACCTAAAGAAAAAATCTATATGCCTGATGGAGGACAAAGTCCTCAGATGTTAGTTAATCGAGCTGCTGAAGCAATTACTACTGGAGAGCACCGCTGTGTTCTCATCACAGGCGGAGAGGCTGCTTATTCTATACGAAAGAAATTTAAGGGGAACCCTCCTGAGTATTGGCCTAAAAAAGAAGATCCGAAATATGTAAGTGGGGAGAGATGGGCAATTGCTCAAGGAATTTTAAATTATCAATTATATTTTCCAACTACTACCTATGCAATTATTGAAACCGCATTAAGAGCATCATCTGGGCACAATATTGAAGAACATAATAAATATATGGGAAAACTCTTTGAACACTTTTCTAAGATCGCATCAAAAAATCCTTATAGCTGGACTCAAAAGCAATTTACTGCTGAAGAAATTATTACACCCTCTCTTGAGAATCGTCTTATTGTACACCCTTACACTAAACGTATGTGTGCGAACAACTTTGTAGATCAAGCTGGAACAATTTTAATTACAAGTGAAGAAATTGCAGAATCACTTAATATTGATAAAAACAAATGGATTTATATAATGGGAGGAGCAACATTCAAAAATATTGATGAGCTCTATCGACGTCCAAGACTTGATGATTCTCCAGCAACAAGAGAAGGATCTCGACTTGCTTTGGAACAAGCTGGTTTAAAACTAAGTGATATTGACAAATTTGACTTATATAGCTGTTTCCCTTCAATTGTAGAGATCTTCATGAAGGAACTTGGAATTAAAGAAGATGATACTCGTGACCTGACACTCACAGGAGGACTTCCATTTTTTGGTACCCCGTTAAGTAATTATTCTTTACATGCAATAATCAATACTGTTGAGAAAATTCGCACCAATTCTTCTTTAAGGGTTATGGTTGTAGCGAATGGTGGATTTAACACTAAACAATCAATCGGGATCTATGGCAAAACACCTCCTGTAATACAATGGGGTGTTCGGGATGACTCTAAAATTCAAAAATCAATTTTAAAAGAAATTTTACCTGATGCAGTTGAAATAGCAAATGGTAAACTTATTGTTGATGGATTCACTGTTTTTTATGAGCGATCAGGGCAACCAAGAAGAGGAGTTATAATAGGTACTCTTGAAAATGGGCGTCGTTGCGTTGCATTGGTTACTAACCCAGAATTGCTTCATACTATTGAGACTCAGGAATTAGTTGGAAAAACATGCATCGTTCAATATAATTCTGATATTAAAAGAAATACAATTATTTCTATAGAGTAATACATTTTTTTCTTAAAATATAATAAATTAAGCCCAAAGAGAACATAAAAAATATTATGAGTAAAAATCGTATAAAAGCAAAGAAAAAAAAAAGCTATTTACCTTCTAAATGGGATTACATTAAGGGGTGGTTTTTTTCTCGTCATGTAATTAAACGAATGCAAAGTGTGGTCGATGAAGCCTTAGCTATAACTCCAGAATCTAATAGTAACGTCCCAATTTTGATTGAAAAACATGCTAAAAACTACCCAAATGATGCTGCAATTCTTTTTGAAGATAAGGTATACACACATAAGGAATATAATGAATGGTGCAACCGTTATGCACATTACTTTCAAAATAAGGTAGGATTAAAGAAAGGAGACATAGCTGTAGTATTTATGACCAATAGACCCGAGATAATGTTTGCAATATATGGATTATCTAAAATTGGTGTGGTTTCATCTCTTATCAATACTAAACAAAGATCTAACCCTCTTATACATAGCATTAATATCGATCCTGGAAAAGTCTTCATTATTGGTGAAGAATTAATAGAAGCTTTTGAAGAAGTTCGAGATGAACTTAAATTATCAGAAGAACAATCTAAACATTTATATTTTGTTCCAGATACCAGAGAGGTGGAGAAACCTAATGGATTTCAAGATTTATCTGAGATTGTTAAAAATGAAGATACATCTAACCCTCCAACTTCAAAAACACTCCAAGCTAAAGATCCTTATGCATACATATTCACGAGTGGAACTACAGGGTTACCCAAGGCAGCAATTATTACACACGGTCATACCTATGGTTCAAGTATTTACTGGGGTGATACAGTCGTTGGATTTGAACACAAGGATGTTATTTACGTTACTACACCTCTTTTTCATTCTCATGCTATAAATGTAGCTTATGCCGCATCATTAAGATATGGTTCGACTATTGCAATACGTCGTAAATTTTCTGCCAGTAAATTCTGGGAGGATGCTATTAAATTCAAAGCTACTAGTTTTAATTATATTGGTGAAATTTGTCGATATCTATACAATCAACCTGAAAAACCAACAGACAATAAGCATTACATCAAAAAAATAGTAGGGAATGGTCTTAGGAATGAAATGTGGAAGGATTTCAAAAAAAGGTTTGGGATTAAACAAATTTTTGAATTTTATGGTGCTACTGAAAGATTTGCTCCTAATTTTGCTAACCGTTTCAATTTAAATTGTACTGTTGGCTTCACCTTAAACCCATATGCAATAGTGAAATATGATACAGATATTAATGAACCTATTAGAGATCAAAATGGTCATATGATAAGAGTAAAAGAAGGAGAAGCAGGACTTCTTATAGGGCAGATAATTGCAGATGATATTTTCATTTATACAAGTAAAAATGCAGATGAGAAGAAGATTTTCAAAAATGTGTTTGAGGAGGGGGATTATTATTTTAATAGTGGCGATCTTATCAAAGAAATAGGACATTTCAAGAAAATCTATAAATTTGCTCAATTTGTTGATAGAATTGGAGACACTTTTAGGTGGAAAGGAGAAAATGTGTCTACTGAAGAGGTTGAAGCCGTAATTAATAATTTTGACCAGGTTGAAATGAGTTGTGTATATGGGGTATTAATCCCAAATACCGAAGGCAGAGCGGGAATGGTTTCACTTGTCGCAAATTCAAATTCTGCAAATGATTTTAACTTTTCAAGTTTTTATTCCATGCTTCAAGAACGATTACCTGAATATGCTATTCCAAAATTTATTCGATTTACTCCAGAATTAGTAACCACGGCAACTCTTAAAATCCAAAAAGGAAATTTAAAAAAAGAAGCATTTAATATTGAAGAAATAGAAGATCCACTTTATATTCTTTTACCTAACTCCTCGGGTTATGAAATTTTAACAAAGGATATATTTAATGGGATTTTAGACTCAAAATATAATTTTTAGGCAATTAAAAAAATTATTTTTTAATTTTGAATATTACGGATGGCTTTATCTTTTCAGAATACTTAAAACCTATAGCTTCAACTGTATCACCATATTTCTCTTTTAATTTATCTTGAGGTCCGACATCTAACGCATACATGGGGCACGCTTCTACACATATGGTTTGTTGATTTTTCTCCAAACGTTCGTAACATAAATTACATTTCTGCATTTTAGGATTTTGTTCTGGACCAAACTGTGGTGCATCCCAGGGACAAGCGTCCAAACATCGTTCTCCACATTCGGTTTTTCCTATACACTTTTCTTGATCTACAAGGACAATACCATCAGACTCTCTTTTATTAATCGCTGAGGAAGGACAAGCTTTAATGCATGAAGGATCTTCACAATGATAACATAGTGATGGTAAGAACGTCAGAGTAGGATTTGGAAATGTTCCCTGCTCAATTTCTTTAATTCTAATCCATTTTACAGGTCCTGCATCAATATCATACCAATCTTTGCATGCAACAGCACATGCAAAACAACCCATACAACGATCTTGATTAATATAAATTCCAATTTGCGTCATTTTAGGTTTCCTCCTCCAATATTAGCTTTTTCAACTTGAACTAAACAACATGAAGTAACGATACCTCCAGCAGGAGAGGGTCTATCAATAGTTAATGTGTTAGGACATCCTCCCCGATCTATTCCTTTTCCATCAAGTTTAAACCATGCACCTTCTGGTAAATCAACCACACCTGGCATAATTCTTTCACTCACTTTCGCCGGTATAATAACTACACCTCGATCATTAAAAATCCGTACAAGATCTCCCGCTGAAATACCCCTATCGTTTGCATCCTTAGTATTTATAAGTAATTCCTGTTGCACCAATTCTCGTAACCAAGGCATACTTTCAAATTGAGTATGTGCCCTCCTTAGAATATGCGTTGTTAGTAGTTGTAAAGGATATTTTTTTGTAAGTGGGTCGTTTCTTGATTCCCATGCTTCAATATATTTGGGTATGGGCGGTATCTTAGGATGATTGAGATCAGCCATTCGTTGGGAATAGATTTCGATTTTTCCGGATGGTGTTTGGAAAGGATTGTTGTCTGGATCTTCAATCTGAGCCTTAAATTCTATGTAAGGTTCTTCCTCCTTGATTTTCACTATTCCTTGTTTCTTAAATTCCTCATAATCGGGTAAGTATGGTGCTGCTCTTCTAAACCATTCATAACTTTGTTGCAATAATTGGAGTTCATCTTTATCTGCAAATTCAGTAATACCAAATTTTTCAGCTAATCCCTTCGCGATATCAAGATGTGATTTAGTTTCACCCAATGGTTCAATGATTTTTGGTGAAAATCCAAGAAATGGTCCACCAAGATTAGTCTCCATAATACTGTTTCTCTCTAACAATGTAGCAGTTGGCAAAATAATATCAGAGTATTGCGCTGTAGCTGTCATAAATTGCTCTAAAGTCACAACAAAGCATTTTTTAAATGCTTCAACTATTTTATTAGAATTACAATCTTGATTCAGATAATTATTATTTGTTATGAAAATCATCTTGTAATCTGTTGGATACCCTCCAGATTTCCCTTTAAGAACAGCTTCAGCAACTTGATGAGTGTTTATTCCTGCTTCGTAATTTTCAATAATTTTTTGATCGGGAATATAATGAGATTGGAAAGGAAATCGTTTTAAGACGGGATTAGGTAAAAATGGCATAGGAAATGGTACATCAATCCAATAGGGAGGAAGAGAACAATTTGCAGCAGGGTAGGTTCTAGAGGCTACTGTTCCTCCATGACAGCCTATATTTCCTGTCATCGCTGAAAGCGTAATTGCTGCTCTATGATATTGTTCTCCATATGCCGTCCGTCCCGGAGATATTCCACAAACAAAAGCAGCAGGTTTAGCTGTAGCATATTCTCGTGCTAGATTTTCAATTGTGGAAGCAGGTACACCACATATTTTTTCAGCCCATTCTGGAGTTTTAGGGACCCCATCTTCATCACCCATAACATATTCTCTATATTTATCAAATCCTACGGTATACTTGTCTAAGAACTCTTGATCTTGAAGATTTTCATTTATTATAACATATGCAATTGCAATTAACATGGCAGTATCTGTAGCAGGTATTATGGGAATCCACTGGTCCGCGAATAACGCGACAGATCTAGTGTATTTTGGATCAATCACAACAATTTTAATGCCTTTTTCCTTGGCTTTCTTAATAAAATGGGCGGTTTTTGTTCGATGAATCGTAACAGCAGGATTACATCCCCATAAAATGATCATTTTAGAATTTACTAAATCCCACGGATCATTTCGTACAAACATTCTCCCATACGTGGCGATTTCAGCAAAATTTCCTTGTTCAAACGAATAAAAAGCCCAAGTGCTTGTGTAGCCACCAACGTGGCTAAAAAGCTTAAATAGCGTCTGTGGTCCATGAATTTTGTTTCCATCTCCTACTGAAGCAAGTAATAATACAGAACGCGGCCCAAATTGTTCTTTATTCTTTGTGTATTCACTGGTAATCGTTTCAAATGCATCATCCCAAGAAATTCGCTCAAATTCACCCGAACCCTTTGGACCTGTTCTTTTTAATGGATATAAAATCCTATCTTTTGCATAAACTCTTTGTCTATAAGCACGACATCTAAGACATGATCTATATTGTGGTTCTTCTCCATTGTCGGTTTCAATTCGGGTTACCACCCCATCCTTTTCATGGACTCTAAATACACATGCCCCTCCACAATGGCATGTCAATACGGTTTTGATTATATTTTCTCCATTTTCAGATATTTTACTCATAATATTTCACTATCCCTATAATAATTTAAGTTGATTGAATATAATTCACTGCTTTTTTCAAAGCTATTTCTGCATCTTTTACGCATTTTTCGATAATATCCGAAACTCTTTCAATACTTTCGATTACACCGATACTCTGTCCAAGAGGAACAATTCCACTTTCCACGTCACCTTCATATATTGCGTAGTTTTTTATAAAATCCTTCTTATACTCTTCCTTTAATTCTTCCGGGCTCATAGCAGCACGTTTTCTCATGAGAGCTTGCTCCTCGGCTATTTTCTCTTCCTTTGATTTGATCATACCTTTAGCTGAAGAATACTTATTTCTCCACATTCTTATTATGCTAAGATTTCCTGTTTTCACGATCGTGTCGTCAGCTTTTGCAGGAGGTATAATATTCTTATAATTTTCATGAAATTCACTATCTCTAGATGCAATGAATCTCGATCCCATGCTCATGCCATCAGCTCCTGCTGCGAGGGCTAAAGCCAATCCCGCACCACTAGCAAATCCTCCCGCAGCTATCTTTGGTATGTCTGGATGTTTTTGATGTACTTGTTGTAATATGACGGCACTACCCACCCTCTCATACGCTTGATGGCCTCCTCCTTCAAATCCATTTACTATAAGACCGTCACATCCAGCTGCAACACATTTATCTGCCAACCAAAGCGCTGGAGCAACATGGAAATGTTTAATCTGTGATTTTTCTCTTAATTTTTGAAAATTTTTGTTCTCGGGCATTCGTCTTGCTGAACCCGCACTGGTAAGTGCATACAGGCATTGCTCTTTTAATTTTGCACTTTCTGCTATATGTCGTGAAATTTCAGAGATTAACTTGTCAATTCCCGGTTCTACTCGTGATGTTCTAACATTGAATCCAAAAATCCCTTCAGTATGCTCAACTACGTAATTCAGATTTTTCAGCATTGCTTCAACATAATTAGATTCAATTCCGGTAGGTGATACATTGGTATGAGATATCATTCCAAGACCTCCGGCTTCGGACACAGCAATGCACAAATCATTTGTTTTGAACGGTCCCATAGCTGCTGATGCTATGGGATGTTTTATTCCAAACATTTCAGTTATTTTCGTTTTTAACATAACCTAAACCTCTTTTTTTGGTATTTAATGAATATAAACTCGTGTATAATTTGGTTTTTAAATTTAATATTCTTTTTTATTAAATTTATAATTATATCCTTCAACAATTTGATGCAAAAATTCTTTTTCTAAACGTAAAATATCTTAAAAATAAAGCTTAAATATAAATTCTATTATAAAATTGTTGTAGAATTTATTAAATAGTGCTATAAAATTCAGTTTATTAAATTCTGTGATTCTAAATAAATATCAGGAATCTAAAAAAAGGTGATAATTTATTTCTCAAGAGGATATAAAAGATTTAACCGAAGGATTAGAAGATAAGATTGTTAAAGGTATGAAAAATAAAATCGATGAATTAACTATGGAAAATTATGATCTTAAGAGCACTTTAACAAAAAAAGATGGAAAAATCAAATCACTTAATGAAAAAGTTTCAGAATTGAGTTCAGAATTAGAAGCAGGTAAAACAAAAATAATAAGATTAGAAAATCAAGTTAGTGAGTTATCATCCTCTATGGAAAATGAATCTGCTAATTTGAAATCAGAAGTAAGCAATTTAACATCAAAGGTAGAGGAATTAACAAGTAAAAATGAGGAGATAACCAAATCACTTTCAGAAAAAGACTCGAAATTAGGAGAGTTTAGTAAAGCTCTTGAGGAGAAAGAAAAAGTGATTGGGGAACAAAAAACTCAACTTGAAAAAGTCGAAACAGAATTAAATGCATTGAAACCTGTAGAACCATCAACCTACACAAGTGAAGACCGATTAATGTGCCCCAGTTGTGGTGCTGTAGGAAAAGACATTAAATCTGAAGAAGATCGAAGTAAAGTGCTTGGTTACATCGGTCACAGCCCAATGTATGGTAAAAAAAATGTTTGTAAGAAGTGTGGAGAAACATTTTAGTTTAATTATTTTATTTCCTTTCTATTATCAATAGCTCTTTAAGAATCGATATATTGTATAATTCGAAACAAACAAAAAAAATGAAGTGTTAATCCCCTTCTTTTCGTAGTTCCCGTTTTAATATCTTACCAATTACGGTTTTTGGTAATTCAGGAACTATTTCGATCATTCTTGGATATTTATAAGGGGAGATATTTTCTCTACACCACTTCATCATGTCATCTACTGTTATTTTATCTTGATATTCTGGTTTCAATGCAATAAATGCTTTTATATTCTCCCCTACTTCGGGATCGGGTACACCTAGAACTCCAACTTCTAGAACTGCTTCATGCATATAGATAAGATCTTCAACTTCGAGGGGAAATACACCATGTCCTTTATATTTGATCATATCTCTTTTCCTATCTTTTATATGTAAATATCCTTCTTTATCTATACATCCTATATCTGCTGTATAATACCATAATACTCCGTTTTTGTCTTTACGTAGAGCATAGTCCGTATCTTCCATCCTTCCTAAATATCCTAACATCACTTGTGGTCCTGTTCCACATATCTCTCCGATATATAGTTCTTCATCTATACCACAATTCTCACAATTTTCATTTGGGCATTGTGGTAGAATTTTTTTTCCCTCGTCAGCATCGACTATTTTAACAAGTGTGTCAGATAAAGGAAAACCAACAGTTCCTATTTTTTGAAGGTTCTTTATGAATGGATTTATTGCTAAAACCGGAGAGCATTCTGACATTCCATATCCCTCTACTATAACCGCACCTGTAATATCTTCAAAGGTATTTTTTACCTCAAATGGCAATGCTGAAGCTCCACTCACACAGGCTATGAGCGAATTCAGTTTACCCTTATATTTAATAGAGTCGGGATCTTGATTAATTTTATTATAGAGCGTTGGAACTCCCGGCATGTAAGTTGCTCCCTCTTTCATTATGATCTTTAATATTTTTGACAACTTTTCAGGTGGTCGTGGTAATAAGATTAATTTCCATCCTTCAAGTATAGCAACTGTCATTCCAATATTTCCAAATGAATGAGCTAATGGAACGACTAATAACATGCCACCATTCCCCTTTGTTTCTTCCATTCTTCCTTCTTGTGT
>JAEOTL010000130.1 GCA_016839845.1 Promethearchaeota archaeon | reverse complement strand
TTCACTGTAAATCATGTCAGAATTGTTTAAATATTTGTCCGGTAGATGCAATCAGCAAAAATATGAAACAAGGCCCAGCATCCTGTGCTGTACCTGAAGATCAAGGAGGGTCATAAATATGAGTATTGAACCTATGAGGATATTTTTTAAAGAAATTAAAGAGCCTATAGAGACTACAATGATAGGCAATTATGCCGTAGCGGGAGGGGTAACTCAAACCGATCCAGATGTTATTTGTGCATTCCCAATAACACCCCAAACCCAATCTGTCGAAGGCTTGTCAGATGTGGTACATCATGGAAGGCTCAAAGCAGCATTTATCAATGTGGAATCAGAACTAGCGGCGATGAGTTATTCAACTGCTGCCTGTGCGGCAGGAGCAAGAACGTTTACTGCTACAGCGTCTCAGGGATATTTACTGATGACCGAAGCATTACCAATGGCGGTTGGTTGGAGAGTTCCACTAACCATGTTAATAAGCGCTCGAGCATTTAATTCACCTAACTTATCAATATGGAATAGCTGGGAATTTACCCAAACTAACGCAGAGCTCGGTTGGAATTGTTTTGTGTCAGAGAATGTGCAAGAAACTTATGATGCAGCAATTCTTTCTGTAATGATTTCTGAAGATTCACTTTTTCCTACAATGTTTGTACATGATGGTTTCATAATTTCTCATTCAGTCCAGAAATTAACATTGATACCCGATGAGATTGTGAGGAACTTAACACCGAAAAAACCACGACATCATATTACTCCCGAAAAACCTGGTACTTGGGGTGGAATCGTGACCCCTGGGTACTTCATGGAGGGAAGAAAAAAGCTAGATGAGGATAAAGAGAATGTACTGGGAATAATGAAAAATTCCTTTGACCAATTCGCTAGGGCAACAGGGAGAGAATATGACTTGATAGAAACCTTTAATTTAGACAATCCTTCTAAAACTGCCTTCTTAACAATGGGTAGTATGTGTGGGAACATAATAAGTTGGATGACTAGAAATCGAGATATAGGCTTAATTAAAATCAGAGCATACCGTCCATTCCCTAATGAACAATTGCAAAAAATAGTTGAGGACCACAATATTGAAAAGCTCATCATCTTAGAAAAATCGGATTCGTTAAACGGGATGCTACCTCCATTCTCAATGTCCGTTGCTTCAGCATTGTATCCCCTTGGGACTATTTTTAGAAGCTTTATTGTAGGATTAGGTGGAAGAGATGTGACGAGAGATGAATTTGACATTGCCAAGAAGAAGATGGCTAATACTTCAGATATGAAAGGCAAGCTTTACATGTACTTAGGTGTAAGGGAAACAAAGAATAAAATCGTGGGGGTTGATTTATAAGATGTCAGAACCTGAGAGAAATATAATTAAGATTGAAGATCTACTTTCAAGGAAGGGTAAAAGTAACGTTGTATTCCTAAATTATGATAACGAAGCCTTCATGAATACCGGTATTCAAGAAAGTGGTGGTACTCCTCCTTATGCCTCAACAACAACCGGTCCAGCAGGGGAAGTAATTCCCGGAAAAGTTGGTGTGAAGCAAGATCTTGTAACTCCCTTTGGTTTTTATGGTTCAAATTCTTTATTTCTCGCAACCATGAATCCCGCGTATCCAAACGACTTAATGGGTAAAGTTATTGAAGCTTTAAAAACAGATGGTTCTTCCTTTATACAAGCATATTCTGATTGTATGAGAGGGTGGAGACACGACGCTGCAGATGCAGTAAAGATTTCAAAGTTAGCTACTGATTGTGGATACTGGCCATTGTATACAATACGTGTGAAAGATGGGATTCCAACCTTTTCCTATTATCGAGGATTAGAGATTGACAAAGAAAAATTTGTTGAATATCTAAGATCTATGGGTAGATTTAGGCATCTCTTTAAACCAAAATTCATGGAAGAACAAATCGATGAAATTATCTACTACACAGAGCAGAGAAATGAAAAATTAAGAGGATTAATAAAAGCCTTTGGTGCAGAGAAACCAGTTGATATTTACCGGGTGAATCGAAAATCATTGGAACCACAAACCCACCTTCACCCTGGTCACGGGCTTTGCCCTGGATGTGGAGCAGGTATGGTAATGAATCAATTATCAACAGCTGCAGCGGCGGTCACTGGCAATAATATTGTCTATGTCAATAACACATCTTGCGTTGAAGTTTCAACCTCAAAAGATAATGTAACCTCTTGGAAGGTTCCATGGGTGCACCATCTTTTTGAATCGGGAGCAACTGTTGCAGAGGCTATTAGTACTGCATACAAAATCCGCAAAGCTAAAGGTCAATATGATGGAGAGATCCCTTATATTATTCATATTGGAGGGGATGGTTCAACCTATGATATCGGGTTTCAATTCTTAAAGGCAGCTCTAATCAGAACGAGTACATCAATTGAGATGAACATGTATTTAAAAGATCAAAAATAATTTATCAAAATTTTTTTTTACACCCTTTATTGTCATGAATTTGAATATTAGAATAAAGGCGCTTATATGATATTATTTGAGGAATTTAAAGTAAACACTCCCGAAAGAGAAGTTCTTCTTGATATTACGCATGAGATAAAGAAAATTATAAAAAATTCAGAAATAAAAGATGGTGTATGTCGAGTTTTTATTCCTCATACAACCGCGGGAATTACAATTAATGAAAATGCTGATCCTTCAGTAAAAAAAGATATATCTAAATATCTAGAAAAATTGATTCCTCGAGGAGGTGGATTAGGATATTCTTACAAGCATGGAGAAGGAAATTCTGATGCGCATATAAAATGTACATTAACCGGTCATTCTGTTGATATTATAATTCATGAAAAACGACTAATGCTTGGAACTTGGCAAGGTATAATGTTTGCAGAATATGATGGTCCTCGCAATAGAAGGGTATTTGTGCAACTCATTGGGGAGTAAAAAGTTTCCTGAACTTCAAAGTAGGTAATTTTTAGGTTAAAGATTGAAAACCCTTAATATTTTAGAGATATTTAAATAATTACTAAAATCAAATTAGGGATACAAATGGAAATTGGAACAAACTCATTACCGAATCTAGCCAAAATAAGAAAAGATGTTAAAAGAAAGCGAATCTCAAGCTACGATAAGACTGGAGCGAATGCTGATAGCGCTTTAATAGATTTTAATGAAAAATATGAAATTTGTAACATAAAGGGTGCGGGAATCATCAAGCATATTTGGATGACGCTTGCCTCACAAGATCCTAACTATTTGAGGAAAATAGTAATACGTATGTGGTGGGATGGTGAGGAACATCCTTCTGTTGAGTGCCCGATTGGTGATTTCTTTGGTGTAGGACATGGGAAATCCGTGAATTTCTGGAGTTTACCTCTTTCGATGGGACCAGCTGATGGGAAAGGATTCAACTGTTTTTTTCCGATGCCCTTTGCAAAGAATGCTAGAATTGAAGTAGAAAATGAAAGTGAAGCTAGCAAGTTAGTATGTTACTTTTATGTTGATTACGAAGAACATCCTGAAATTGATGACTCATTTGGTAGATTTCATGTAACATGGAGAAGAGAAAATCCTTGTAAGGGTCAAGACTATGAGTACCTTAAGAATAAGAAGTACAAAGCTTCAAAATTTAGCAAAAAAAATCCAACTCATGAAGATGATTACTTAATCTTAGAAGCTGAAGGAGAAGGGCACTATGTGGGGTGCCATTTAGACATCCATAATTTATTTGAAACTGACCGATTTAATTGGCCTGGAGAAGGTGATGATTACATCGAAATTGATGACGGGGAAATAATTCTTTATGGTACTGGTACAGAAGATTACTTTTGTACTTCATGGTGCCCAGCTGAATATTATTGTTCTCCTTATTTTGGAATCCCATTACCAGGCGGGAAGAACTGGAGCGGAAAAATATCATATTATCGTTATCATATAGAAGACCCTATCTATTTTCATAAAAATATTAAGGTCAAGATCGAGCATGGCCATGCAAATCAGCGTTCAGATGATTTTTCTTCTACGGCTTATTGGTACCAATCAGAGCCACATAAGACGTTTGAACAGTTGCTGCCTGTAGACGAAAGATTACCTAGGGATTTACCAAATGAGATAGAAAAATAAAATTTCTTTTATTATGTGAATTATTCAAGAGCTCGTGTAATTGCGGCTCTTGCGAGCCACCTTGTCGAGTCTAGTGTAGGAAGAGGGCAGTCATTGGGATCCACAATTAAAGGAATTTCTGTACATCCAAGAACTACAGCATCGCAACCATTTTTTGCTAACTTTTGAATAATTTTATTGAACTCTTTTCTCGATTCCTCAGTAATGATACCATTTACTAATTCTTCAAAAATAATTCTATCAACTTTTTCCTGGTCAGGAACTTTAGGAATTTCAGATGTAATTCTAAATTTTTTAAGAGAATCAGTATACACAGAGGAATTCATGAGATATTTAGTACCTAAAATTCCAAGATGTCTAACTTTCTGCTTTTTAGCCTCTTCTCCTACAACTTCTGCTATGTGCAACCAGGGAATTGGGGATTTTGATATCATTAGAGGATATGCTTGATGAATAGTATTATCTGGACAGATTGCAAACTCCGCTCCGGCTTTCGCTACTATGTGTGTCGATTCAAGCATTAAATCTGCTACCTTATCCCAGCTTCCATCCCAAATATATTGCATATAATCAGCAAGAGGAGGTGTATGCATCGTTATTTCGGGATGCCTATATTTAAACAATTTATCTTGAGCTTCTATACAAATAGTTGTGTAACATAAGGCAGCTC
>JAEOTL010000418.1 GCA_016839845.1 Promethearchaeota archaeon | reverse complement strand
GTTCCATCCTTCTTAAATGCTGGCCGTAATTTTTGGAGAGCCTCCATTGATTGTCCAGGTCTAAAATGTTCATCCTTTTCAAAAACGTAAGTTTTCCTACGTGTTTTTACTTCTACAGGCAGTATTTCATCCTTAAATGTACCATTATTAGTTGCTTTTTCAGCATTATTCTGAGAACGCAATGCAGCCTCGTCTTGCATTTGACGAGTGATACCATATTTTTCGGCAATATATTCGGCTGTCATGCCCATTATATATGAATCTTGGGGAGCATAAATATTACTTCCTGCGTGTAGTCCTTCCATTATTCCGCACACCATTTCTTTATTGCTTAAACGCGCACCAAATCGAGCTGAAGGTAAGTAGTAGGGAATATTACTCATACTTTCAACTCCCCCTGCTAGCACAACATCACCTTGTCCTGCTAATATGTCAACCATTCCTGCTCTTATTGCTTCCATTGCAGAAGTACAAACACGGTTAATTGTCATTGCTGGGACTTCATTTGGTATCCCCGCCATTATAGACGCTACTCTTGCTACATTCATCTCATCACTTGACTCATTGCAGCAGCCACTTTTGATATCAGATATGATTGACGGATCGATTCCAGTTGATTCCACACAATCTTTTATCATTAAACTTAACAATTTACTTGCCCTAATGGGTAAAAGAGATCCTCCAAAAGAACCAATTGCAGTCCTTTTAGCATAACATATAACCACTTCTTTGCTTTCCATTATTTTTTCATCCTTTAATTATTTTTAAATATGAATGTTAAATCATAGCGATTTATAAACTAATCGTAACCTTACTCGATATTAAAAATTAGGAATTATCTAAAATTATATTGCTCCCATACTTCACGTTCTTTCCCAAATGGGTCTTTTACGATTTTAAGCTCTTTGTCTAAGATCATCGTTGATCTATTAACTGAGTCGTAAGAAGGCCATTCAGGAATATTTTTATGATTCGGATCTCCCGAACGGGCAAACGCGATCCAAATGTCCATCATCTTTTCACTTAAAGTCTCCACATCTTTCCCTTTTCCACAAAAAATATCCATTCCAGGTGTATCAAGAGTACCAAAAACAAACGGAATGTCTAGGGCATGACATGCCCCCAACTTACCCCCCATCCATGGGGATGGCCAACTAAAAAGATACATATAAGTATTTTTATTATACCTACTTCTTGCTTCAGCCATTCGTATTGATAAAATTCGAAAATAAAAATCGGTTTGAAAAGCTCCTAATATCTCCTTAGGTTCATTGGGAAGTATTCCTTCTCTTTCCTTTATGTACGTATTAATCAAATTTTTAACTAATTGCTCGTCCTTTAAGTAAAATTTGATTCTCTTCAGTAAATCTTCAGAAGTAATCTCTGAGATTTTTGTGCCTAGCTTTTCTTCCATATATTTCATCTCATCACGATTAGTCCCTATAAGAAGAGGGATATCCTTAGAAATGCCATTTTGGAATGCGTCTAAAGGTTTCTCTGATAAAGTTTTTCCATCAACAACAGGAGAAAATGGATTATCTCTTCCCTTTTTTTTATTTTCTCCTATGAATGAAATATGAGTTTTTCTAATCTCATCTATAGGAACCTTCTGAAGACTATGGATATCACCGGGATTTATCTTCAACATCGAGCTAAAGTCATCTGATCCTTCCTTATGATCTGTTAAATTAAAGCAATATGCACTTTGTGATATAGCACGATGAAACAACCCTTTAGCATCAGACATCGCAAGTAAAGTAACAACTGCGGTTCCTCCCGCAGATTCACCAAAAATTGTTACATTATTTGGGTCCCCACCAAAAAATTGAATATTATCATGAACCCAACGTAAAGCGGCGATTTGATCAAGTTGACCTACATTGGCAGTCTTTCCCGGTATATAAAAATAACCCAATGGTCCCAGACGATAATTAATAGTTACAATTACAACATTTCCTCGTAATGATAAAGCTAAACCGCTATAACTCTCTTCTGCTGAACTTCCACCTTCAAAGCCTCCTCCATGTATCCAGAACATGACAGGTCGTTTTTCATTATCTAATTCCGGTGTCCAAATGTTAAGTGTGAGGCATTTTGCTTCATTTTGTTCATGTATTTGCTTCTTTTTGCTCGTTTTCCCAGAGTCTTCCTTTTCATTGGAAGGTTGAGGACAAATAGGACTAAATTCAGTCATATCTCGTACATCACTCCATCCTTTAGGTGGGATGGGTGGTTTAAATCGTAAGTCTCCTACAGGGGGAGAGGCATAAGGAATACCCTTAAAGATTTTAATTCCTTGTTCAATATATCCCTGTATTCTCCCATATTTAGTTTCTATTATCTCAGTTTTTTCCATGTAAATTGAAATTACAATTATTTTAAAAAATTTTTGAATCTTTGATTTTGACC
>JAEOTL010000417.1 GCA_016839845.1 Promethearchaeota archaeon | reverse complement strand
TAAAATTTCGAAACAAGCAGAGAAGTCCTATAATCGAGATTTTGAGTATTTCGCAAAATTAGTCTTAGAAAACTAGATTACAAATAGAAAAATTTCCCTTTCAAGTTATTAAAAACTTTCTTTTTTTTGCTTTTCCAGAATCTTATCATACTAAACTGTTAAAATTTATTAGGATGAATTAAGGTTATTTTGATATGAAATTTTATAAAAAAACGAGGTTAGGGGTTTCAATCTTATTTTTACTTCTTTTAATTACCACTAGCATAACACTCTTCAATTTATCAAAAGAAAACAATGTTTATGATGGAAATATACTTTCAATGAGTGCACCCGAGGACTCTTATGAACCCAATAATGATTGGGCCACTGCTTATGATCTCTCAACATATGAAAAAGTTTGGTTAGAATCAATTAGTGGATTAGGGGCTCAATATGACGATGATTGGTTTAAAATCCAAGTAAGTCCTGGGGAAGAACGATTAATAGTCTTTCTTCTTTTTAAGCATATCGAGGGAGATATTGACATTGAGATTTATAATAACAGTCTTGCCTTTATAGCGGGAAATTATTCTGTAACTGATGATGAGTTTATTGATATCATTGTTCCTGTTGCCGGACAATATTATATAAAAGTGTATCTTGGCAATGCCGGAAATGCTTATAATCTACTGTGGGATGATATGAATCCACTAGCACCTGATGACGTCTTTGAAGATAATGATGATCCTGGTACAGCATTTAATATTTCAATGTATCAAAATATGTGGTTAAGTTCTATAAATGAGCTAGGAATTCAATCAGATGATGATTGGTTCGAGATCTACATTAATCCCGGACTTGAACATCTCAGAGTACATTGTATCTTTAACAATGATTCTGGAAATATTGATTTGGATCTTTATACAAGTAGCATGGCGATGGTTGCAAATAGCTGGTTATCTGGAAACCATGAAATTATTGATACTGTTTTACCTTCCAATGAAACCTACTTCATCAGAGTGCATTATGGAAACGGAGGTAATGTATATGATTTACTATGGCAAAGTTTACCAACAGAAGATTCTTATGAAGAAAATGACAACTGGACTACTGCTTATGATCTTGCCCCTTGGGCTGCTTCATGGTTGCCATTCGGACCGGGAGCACTAAATGATGAGGACTGGTTTAGGATTTATCTGGATCCGGGAGAAGAACGTATAATTGCAGACCTTACATTTAACCACTTGGCAGGGAATATTGATATGGAATTATTTGATTGGAGTTTCGCGTACATTACGGGGAGTCATTCGCTCGATAATAATGAATATTTAGATGTTAATGTTGGTTCAAATGGGACATATTACCTAAGAATCTACAGTCCTGATCCGTATACGGGAAATGTGTATGATTTATGGTGGGAAGACCTAGTTCCATCAGGAGGAGACGACTGGATGGAAGAGAATGATGATTTCTGGAGCTCTAAGTGGGTTGATCCTAATTATTATTCGAATTTGATGATTAATGAAACTGACGAGGACTGGTTTCACATTTTTCTAAATCCTGGGGATGTTATTGATATCGCCATTTATTTCAACCATATGGAAGGTGATTTAGAATTAGTTCTATATGATCCTACCTATATTCAGAGAATGGATTCTCTTTCTAGCAATGATGATGAATATATTACATATATGGTCGATATGTCTGGAGATTGGAGAATTCAAGTATATCATGCAGCTGGAGATACTAAAGTTTATTACGATTTAGATATATGGTTAAATGCTGGGGATGATTGGGCAGAAGAAAATGATGATTTCTGGAGTTCTCGATATGTTGATCCTATGTATTACTCAGGTTTAAAGTTAGTAGGGAGTGATGAGGATTGGTTTCATATCTATTTAAATTCAGGGGATACGCTCCACGTTGACCTTTTCTTTAACCATTTTGAAGGTGATCTAGAATTAGAATTATTAGATCCATCATATATTAATAGAATGGGATCGTATTCTGGGGATGATGACGAATATATTACCTTTACAGCTGATATGTCTGGAGATTGGCGAATCCGCGTATTTCATGCATTTGGCAATAGTTCCGTTCATTATGATTTAAATATTTGGTTAGAGGATATGCCATCTACTGGTGATGACGGGATGGAAGAAAATGATGGTTTTTGGGATGCATGGTTATTAGATCCTAACTATTATCCGAATTTAAGGGTGGTTAAAACTGATGAAGATTGGTTTCGGTTGTATTTAAATGATGGCGATGTAGTCGATGTATCGATTTTCTTTAATAAATTCGAGGGTAACTTAGATTTAGAGCTCTATGATCCATCGTATAATCTTCGAGATGGATCATATTCTAACACCAATTATGAATCTGTTATCTATACTGCTGATGTGTCAGGGGATTGGAGAATTAGAGTATATCATGCCGTTGGAGATAGTGAGGTTAAATACGATATGAATATCTGGATAAAAGATGATGCTTATGAGTATAATGATGATCTCTCTGTATTTCAAGATAACAAAAACCATCCGTCCATACTTGTTGAATTTGAACGTAAATGGTTAAGCAACATTAACGGTTTGGCAGTTCAGGAAAATTATGATTGGTATGTCATTGATGTAACACCTGGATTCCGTCATCTACAAATTAACGTTCTGTTTAACCACTCCATGGGAAATATTGATCTTACAATTTATGATAAATATGGCTCTATAATAACTGGTAACTATTCAATGTCTGATGATGAATACATTGATTTTGTACTCCCATATCCTGGTATATTTCTTGTTTTAGTACATGGTGATAATATGCGAAATGAATATAATCTCTGGTGGGATGATCTCAGAACAGATTTCAGGTCCGATGATTCCTATGAGATGAATAATGACCTTTTATCGGCACATGACTTAACACATTCTCAAAATATATCTTTATGGCAAGTCCCACCTAATAATGGGGCTGGTCTACAGTATGATAACGATTGGTATGAAATATATGTTGAAGAAGGATTTGAACAGTTAAAAGTTTGGCTCATCTATGATTCTGCTGAGGGATTAATCGGTTTTGAAGTATACGACGAGAATAATAATAAAATTACTGGTAATTTCACTCTAACTGACCATGATTTCATTGATTACGAAGTTCCTTCCAACGGTACATACTATATCCGAGTATTTGGGGATAATTCAGGGAATGTATATGATCTTTGGTGGTCAACTGAACGTCCCGAAGAAGCTGGGATGATCCCAGGGTACGAACCCGTGATTTTAATAGTGTCGATTATTGGTATAACAGCAATCATAATCAAAATGAAAAGAAGTAAATTAATACGTAAATAAATTTTTTTTTTTTTTTTTTTTTTTTAGATTCAAAAATTTATCGTCTATTTTTAGAATTTTGTGATTTTAATAATCCCACTGTGTATTTTTTTTTTTAGTCTAGATAAAGGTTTAGGTATTAAAAATTCCAAAATCCGATAGATAAATAAGTCTCTTAAAACATCATTAACTTACTAAATCCTTTATATATCCACAATGAAGCAGACCAATCTCAAAATTAAGAATCTAATAGGAAATGATGAAAAGTTAACTTTCCTAATAGGGGCAGGTTGTTCTGTAGATGCTCCTTCAAATGTCCCAGATAGCAATAAAATAAAACGAGAATTGATTAAGAATTTTTGTGCAGAGTCTGAAATCGAAAACATTCTTAAAATAGAAGATTTAGGATTAGACCACTTATTGAGTATAATATGTAATAGTCTAGATGAGGATCATAAGATTTTTGACTTTTTTGGTTTATTTGATCAACCCAATCTTCAACATTTTTTCCTAGCGGATTTAATCAAAGAAGGGCATCTTGTAATGACTACGAATTTTGATTTCTTAATTGAAGGTGCTCTTAGCAAACTAAATATTCCATATAAGGAAATTATACCAGTTATTACAGAGGAAGATTTTGTGATCTATTCTAACCCTACCGAATTACTTGAAAGGGGATATAAAGCAATATATAAAATCCATGGTACCCCTAAAAATGTTATAACGGGAGAAGATACAAGGGATTCTGTAATTAAAACCATAAAAACCTTAGGATCAGGTAAAATAAAAAAAAGTCTATTTCAAATTGAACCATTTAAGCGGGAGTTATTAGACAATATCTGTGAGGGGCGTTCTTTAGTAATAATGGGTTATTCAGGAGTAAATGATTCTGATATAATACCGACGCTGAGAGTATTAAAAAATCTTAAAAAAATAATTTGGATAAACCATTCAGAATCAATTCAACCAGGTTATGAGAAAATTTATGAGATAGCCTCAGGTAAGAGTCAAAATTCAAAAAACATCGATAAACATTTAATTTCCACTGCTAAAAACCTTCAAGAAATCCGTCTCATGAGTAATGCGAGTAAAATATACCTTACAAGTTTAAATACATCAAAGATGGTTAAGGATTTAATTCAGATTAAACCGAAATTAAAATTAGATTTGAACTCTCTAAGTATCATGGATTGGTTCAAAGAGAACATCAAAATTCCAAATGTATATGAAAAGGTTTCAATAGCTGCTAGAATATATTATGATTTTGGTTTTTTAAATGAAGCTATGAAATGTTCTGAAATTATGAACCGATTTACAACATTAGCCGAGGTTAAATCTTGGAAATTAATGGCTCAAGAAGCAATCACTAAAAGTTATCTTTATCAACTAAAAAATCCAGAAGCTTTAAATCAGCAAGCTAAAGGAGATACGATTGGAAAACAGAGGAATATTTTAACCATGAGATCTCATTTTCTAGATATCACTGCAAATATTCATCATTCAATGGGAAATTACTCCGAAGCATTGAACCGATTAGAAGAAACTTTAGATGTTAATGAAAAATTAGACAATCCGAAAGGGATTGCTACTGGTCTTAAAAGCATTGCTAATATTCATTACCAAAATAAGAAGTATAACAGTGCTCTAAAAAATTACCTTAGAGCTCTTAAAATTGACAAGCAGTTAGGAGAATTGAGTAGTAAAGCTAAAGTCTATATAAGTATCGGGGAATGTTTTTTGGCACAAAAAAATTATCCTAAAGCAACAAAGAGTTATCTAAGTGCATTAAAGATTAACAGAGAACTGGGTATACTACAAGTAAAAGCTGTATGTTTAAATAGGCTTGGTGAAATTATGAGAATTCAAAAGAAATACTCTAAAGCTTTAAAATTTGCTAATAATGCTGTTAAAGCCAATGATGAATTAAGAAATTTGACGGAAAAAGCTATTTCTATTAAAATAATCGCTTCTATTAACGCAGACCAAGGTGATTATCCACAGGCAATAAAATATTACAATAATGCCTTAAAAATTTATGAAAATTTAGGAAATTTGGTCGAGATAGCTAATTCCCTGAGAATGATTGTATCTTTTTTTAAATTGCAAGGGAACTATTCTGAAGCTTTGAAACGAAATAAGAGGGCTTTAAAGGCATATAATCAAATAGGAGATTTAAAGGGAAAAGCTAATTGTCTGTTTGATATCGCAAATGTCAATTTCGGTTTAGCAAATTATCAAGAAGCACTAAAATATTATGAAGAAGCACTAACTTTAGGAAAAAAATCAAAAAATCTTACAGAGATTTCTATTTCTCTTAAAAACGTTGGTACAATACATCAAATTCAAGGAAACTTCTCCAAAGCATTAACTAATTACAAGGAAGCACTAAAAATTGATGAACAATTAGGAAAAATAAAAGATCAGGTCTTAAGCCTTCATAGGATCGCAATGATTTATTTTGATCAAAAAAATTACCCAAACTCAATGGCATATTTCAATAAAACATTACTTATTTATGAACAATTAGCAGATTTACAAGGAGTAGCTTCGTGCTTTGATAATATAGGGAATATTCTTCGATTAAAAGGATATTATCCTGAAGCTTTAAAACAATATAAGAAGTGTGTAGAGCTTTACGATGAATTAGGAGATTTGAGTTCGAAATCTGAATGTCTTCTTAATATTGGGGAAGTTTTTACAAAACAAGCCAAATTTCCTACAGCCTTAAAAATGTATGAAGATGCTTTAAAACTTAAAAGAGAATTGCGAGATGTCAGAGGAGAGGCAATTTGCCTTAATAATATTGGAAATATCTTGCGATTGAAAGGCACCTTTTCAGAGGCTTTAAAATTATGCACGAATGCTCTAAAAGTAATGGAAGAATCGGAGGATTTCAACGTGAAAGCAGCATGTCACAAAAATATTGCTTTAATTCATCATGATCAAGGAAATTATCCAGAAGCGTTGAAACATTACAAAGAAACTCTTTTAATTTTTAGAAATTATGGTTTGATTGAAGGTTCAGAAATAAGAGATATAAAAAACAAAATTGAATCTATCTTTCTCTTACTTAAAAAAAAAGATATTCCCATTTCAAAAGAAGATGTAAAACTTGACATATCCGATGTTAAACATGAAAACGATGTTCTATATTTGGCAAAAGAAAATGTTAACAAAAAAGATCTTTTCCCTCTTGGGATTATATATAAGGTTCAAGGCAAATATGAAAAAGCTTTGAACTATTATGAAAAGGCGTTAAAGCAAACGGAAAATTCTAATGATTCATATAAAAGAATAGATATTATTAGTCGTATTGGAGAAATCTATAAAATTATGGGTAAATATTTGGAAGCAGTAAAAAAATATGAAGAAGCATTAAAAATCGCGCGACAGTTAGAAGATAAATCTCAACAATTTAAATTTGTATCAAAAATTCGAGTATTATATCGTGATTTCATTAATACGCGTTAAGTTAAAACGCAAATTAGGATGGAGAATTTTTTTTAAGTTTTAGTATATTTCGCTTTTTCGAATTTGATCCTTAACTTTAGTCAGTTTGTCGGCTTCAGGCTTCACTTGTTTTTTATGATTTATTAAAGTATCCTTAATAACTTTTACTTCTGCTCTTGTTCTTATTCCGATACTATCCCTTAATTGTTCTAAAATCTCTTTTTCTTTCAGGTCATGATCAAATAGTTCTAATAATCTATCAACAGAAAAATTATTATAGTAAATATATCTGTTATTCAAAAAGATTAGTAAGCCCCATCTACTTTTTTGATTTTTAAGTAATTTATCCAATGTTTTCCTAATTTTTTCAATCGGTTCATCTAATTCTAGGGCAATATCCATATCAATAATTCTGAGATGTCTTTCCATGGATCTTATAAGTTTCTTCTTAAATGATAGAGAAATAAGATATACGATAAGAGCAATACTAAGAAGTGCAACTGTAATCAAGATTGCAAGTATTTGATTAAATATAAAAGTCACAAATATTGCCCCAATCAAAACACCCCATAAAATAGTATTTTTATTCATTTCTTCTTTTTTTTAACCTGATTAATTGGTCCAGCTAATTTTTGAATATCTAATTCAATATTATTTAATTTGGTTGTGTATAACTCATAAAGTTCTGTATATTTGCCTATATCAATATCATTATTATCATATAAACTTCTCAATTCTTTAATCGTTCTTCCTATAGATGTTTTTCTACTTAGGAGTTCTTCCTTTTTTCTTTTTAAATTTGGTTTCTCTAAGTTTTTTATTTTATACTTTCTATATATCTCAACATTCATATCCATAGGTTTTATATTTGACAAGTATAATGTCGTTCTAGGTAATTTTTCAGCTAAATTTTCAGGTACAACAATATAGGGCTCTGGATTTTTAATATTCTTAAGTTCTTCTAACGGATATACTTCAACATCAATTTCCATAATGTTATCATTAACAACCGACAAATTAAAGAGAATATTCTTTTTCTCCTTTTCTGTTATTTCTTTAAATTTTTTTAGCATATACTCCCAAATTTCTTCTGATTTTGAGAAATAATAAACAGCTTTTTTAAATAAATCTTCAAATAACCTTATATGAGTCTGTTGATCCAAAGTTTCAGAAACTTCCAGTTTTTGAAGAGCTTTAGCGTTCATATAACAAGCTTTACCCATATCAAAAGAAGATTGAGCCTTTAGCTGGTTTTTTATTTTTTCGTCAAAAAATCCTAAATAAAACAATCTCATTGACAATGAACTGAGACCTGAATATAATTTAGAAGCAAGAATTAAACTACCTTCCTTTTCTTCCTTATTCGCGGCAAGACTCTGAGCTAAAATTCTGCTCTGTTCAGACTCAAATTCTAAATTTTTTGGTTCTAAACTTTTACCTTTATTGTTTTGATTAACTGCAGCTGCACTAAAATATGCCGCTGTCTTATACATCTTACTACACCTTACCATTGATGTAATAGAGTTTTCCCAATCTTCCGCTTTTTCAAAATTATTAGAAAGGTGTGCATATAGTCCTGCTAATACCCAGGAAACACGAGCGCATTCGAACATGATATCATAAATATCGATCTCCTGATTATCAATAGGATCTGTATAGTTAGTTGTGATAGCTAATTCTTTTATAACCAAATTTTGATTCTTAGTTTTATAATTTATATTCAAGAGATCAATATATTCTGAGAAGAGATCTAAATCATCATAAGATACCTCCTCACTTGGTTTCTCAATAGTAAGTTCCAATTTCTTCAATTTAAAATGTAGGAATCTAATTCTTAGTATTATTTCTTCTGGAAAAAGATCTTTAATATAACCAATCTCTATTTCTTTTTTTGGTTGCTGTGGTGCTACTGCCTT
>JAEOTL010000416.1 GCA_016839845.1 Promethearchaeota archaeon | reverse complement strand
TAGAACAATCTTTGAGAGATGAAAATTATGGGGAACTCGATGCTATTCTTGAAGATATTATTATCCTCTCTAAAAAATTAGGAGATAATCCGGAGCCTTTTTATAAAATACAACTAAAATTAAAGGAGGGAGTGAGAAAGTTCGAGACCCCGTCTGCTCAACCTTCCTCTCAAATAGATTCTCCTGAAGATCAACCTCGAAGCCTCTCATTTTTAGAGAGCCGTTTAAAGATCATACTACAGAACTATATGGATGAGGTTGAGAATATAATTGCGGTTACAATATGTGATCGAGAGGGATTAATTATAACTTCTGAAAGTAGGGGAGATTCTGAGGATGAAATTGTAATCGGTGCAATTGCAGCTTCAGTTGATAGTTATATAGATAGAATAAAAAGAGAATTTGAAGAAGTATCGAATTTTTTCAATATTACAACAATAAGTGATAAAAAATTCGCATATTGTTCAATGGGATCCAAGTCTATTTTATTGACAATCTCAAATCTCACGAGCTCTGATACAGAATTACGGGTCTTTTCTGAACATGTGGCAGGGAAGGTTGAAATGTTGCTAGAGGGAAATGAAAATGTCTCTCTTCAAATACCTGACATAATCAAAATCCTTTCTAAAACTAAGGATGGGAAGATACCTACAGGAGATTACTCATTAAAATTAATTCTTACGGGTAATTATGAGGTAGGTAAGACATCTTTAATAACCCGATTTGTAGAAAATCGTTTCAAAGAAGGTTATCATAGTACAGTTGGGGTTGATATTACAAAAAAAACCATTGATTTAGCTGAAAACACGAAAATTAGTTTTGCGATATGGGATATTGGGGGACAAATAACACAGATGACCCCATATAGAAAGAGATTTTATGGTGGAGCTAACGCTGCTTTTATTGTTATTGATAGAACCAGAAGAGAAAGTCTTAAGTCAATTCAAAAGTGGCATGGTGAATTAACTAAATATATCGATAAAGATCTGAATATCATTCTAGTAGGAAACAAGTCAGATCTTGAGGAAAATATCGCAATCACTGAAGAGGAGATAAAAAATGTTGCAAACCAAAACAATTTTCACTACATTCTCACATCTGCTAAAACAGGCGAAAATGTCAATGATTCATTTTTATATATTGCCTATAGGTTTTTAGAATCTGCTTCTTAATTTAATCTGATTTTGTCATTAAGGAAATAAATTTTAATACGTGAAGTCTTATTATTAATTTAAATTAGATCTTCAATAGTTCCAAAAATTCTTGAAAATGTCACATGATGATTTAGAGGATAAGATCAATAAGCTAACCGAAGAAGTGCGTGGTTTAAGACTTAGAATCACAGATCTAGAAACAGAGTTGAATAATAGAGAAATTGAGGTTTACAAGCATCTTGAAACAATAGAACATCTAGAAGATAATATTATGAAACTAGAAACCTTAATTCCAAGTGAAGATGGAGCTAAAAAAAGTAAGAAGAAAAAAAGCGCTGATTCTAAACTGACCTTAAAGCTTGAACAAAAAGATAAGGAAATTAGAGATTTAAAGGACAGAATGGGTTATTTAAGAAAAGAAAAGGGTCAGATCCAAAGAGAACTCGAAAATTTGAAAGCAGAGGGAAAAGAATCAAATGTGATACGAACAGAAGATCTTCGGGCTAAACCCCCATTGGAAACTTTAGTAAAGGATTTACAGGATAAAGTCAACAAACAGAAGACTCTGTTAGAAAGTTTAAAAAGCGAATCCATTGAATTATCTGAATTTGATGACAAAGTAAAAGAGAAAGAAAAAGCAATAGAAAGAAGGATGGCCAGTTTTTTACAAGCTCAGATTGACGAACAAGCAAAAATTATCGAGTCAAAAAACAGTGAAATTGAAGATTTAAAGAAAGATGCAGAGAAAATGAAAGGAAAACTGGAGGTTTTAGAAGTCCAGATGAAGATGAAAGATCAGAGCAGTGAAAAGTCGAAGAAGAAATCAAAGAAATCAGGAAAAAAAACTTGAAATGAAAATTAAAGTTTATCTTCTCTTGAAGCTTTATTCACGAATTTTTTATAATTGAGAATAATTTCATCCTTATTTTTATGGTAATTGTCAATAATATAGAAAAGAATTTCTCTCTCTTGTTTTGTTATAACTGGAAAGGTATAATATGTAGAGTTATATTTTATCTCCTTTCCTAAATTTTTATACTTATCAATAAAGTCAATGTGTTGGTCCAACCTATTAATAATTTTATCTTCGCTTAATTGTTTAATCCCATCTATCTTATTGTTAAATATTTCCAAGAAATTAGAGTTAATTTCGTAACCTATTGAATTTCTTGATGAAATCATTGCGGCCATTGAAGTAGTTCCCGTTCCCCAGAAGGGATCTAATACCGTATCCCCATATACAGAAAACATATTAATAAGGCGATAGGGGAGCTCTAAGGGAAAAGCAGCGGAACGCCTTCTTAGATTTTTTTGATTTGAGTTTAATTTCTGAGAAACCCCTTTTACATCCACCCATATATCTGAAAACCACTTATTGCGTTCCTCCCAAAAAAAGGCACTATTATATCTCTTCTCTGATTTTGACTTTATTATTCTTGATGTTCCGCTCCGAAAAATTAGAATGTATTCATGCTCTAAAGTAACATAACCATTGGGAGGGATCATGCCTGAACCTAAAAATTTATTTGGGCTATTTGTAGGTTTTCTCCATATTATGGGGGGTAATTCGACAAATCCATTCTTAAGGAAAGATCTAGTTATTCTCACATGGTTAGAGAATAATTGAAATGTATCATGGAGTTTTCTTGTTGCATCACCAATATTTATGCATGCTATTCCACCCGATTTCAAAACTCGTTTTGATTCTCTCCAAATACGATCTAACTCTTCGTGCATTAGATCAAAGGCTTTATTTCCATCTTTCTCATCTAATGCAATTTTAATCTCGTCATTTAAAGAAGAAAACAACGTATCCCACATCTCAATCATAGGATATGGTGGTGAAGTGATTAATAAGTCAATAGAATTTGTTTCAACTTCACCCATTTCAGCTGAATTATTGATAAATACTTTATGAGATGTTTTCATTATGGTTTGTTAGTATTTCTGACAAATAAAATTTAAGATAAGGAGTGCTTTTCCTTTTGAGATCTCAGTTTATTAATGACTCCAATTTTTTCCTCTAATTGCTCTTCAAGAAGTTGGATTTTGTTTTTAAGTTCCAGAATCTCGATGTTGTCCTTAATTCTCTTACCCTCGGGTGTTTTATTTGTTTTTAATTCATTTCTTAAATCGTCAATTTCTTTTTTATAGTCTTTTAACTGCTTCTGTAGCTTAATACGAAGCTCCTTTTTAGTTTCCTTATCAATTTTTCTTTCTAAGATCGAAGTTTTAATTGATAATTCGCGATTTAACACTTCAATATTTGAGGTTAATTCTTTAATTTGGGCATTCTTAATATCGACTTCTTTTTTATAATCATCAATTAACATTTCTTGTTTGTATAGCTTTCTGCGGAAATCTATCATTGAATTTTCAAGGTTGAGCAAGTCTCTGAGGATTTTCTCCCTATCTCTTATTCTTTCAACAGATATTGCAGAGGATTTTTGGTTTTTTTTAATTTCTTCAAGTTCTTTTTGATATTGTATCATTTCCTTTCTTAAAAAGCCCATTCTGTTTTTCAAGTCTCGAATTTCTCGATCCTTTTCCCTTAATTCAAATTTTGTTCTTAATTCAATTGCTTCTTGAATATTTTCTTGAGAGGGTGTTTTAGAAATAAGTTCATGGAGTTTCATGAGCTCTTCCTCATTATCATGGATCTTTTCAAGATAATCTGCTAGTTCTATGTTTTTTTTTTCAATTTCCAGATTTAATTTACTAATCTGTTTTTTTAATAGATCCAAATCACTCCCGTCATTGCTCACAAAACATTCCCTTCTACTAACTGATTATTTTTTATACTAAAAAGGTTATAGCTAATTGAAATATCTATTGAGTATTTTTAATTTTGTTGTTAATTTCAAATTTTTCTTGGTTGTGGATAGAATCATTTTCAATTTCAATGCAATCTTCTACTGAATATAATAAGAGAGCGGTCTTTTGTTGTGAAATTATAGGAAAATGATAATGATTTGAGCAATAGTTTACAGTTCTACCCTTCTTTTGATATTTATTTATAAATTCAATATATTGATTTAACCTATTCATCTTAGTCAAATTCATTATATCCATAAGTTATTACAAATTTATTTAAATCTTTAGGAAGGTTTCTATAATAATGAGTCGCAGTGCTAAAGTTAATCATGTTATCTTGATAATTTTAGACGATGTTCGAGCAAAACATTTATTCCACTGGATGAACGAAGGAAAGCTCCCAAATATTGCTTTACTCGCTAATGAGGGGATAACCTGCCAAAGATGCGTTACCTCCTTCCCGAGCGTCACTTTACCTTGCTATTCCGATATTATAACCGGATCAAACTCAGGATACTTTCCAAAAGAGGGTAGTGGTGTTCCAAATTATCACTGGCTTGATCGTACAGATCCGCCTCAAGAAAAAAGAAAATTACCTTTCATACGTAATTATAGTGAACGTGGGGATTTGTTAAAAATTAATAAAGATATTGGATCTCATGCTAAAACAATATTTGAGCAAGCGGGGGATGATAATTTCTTAAGTGTAACAAGTTTTTTATATAGAGGGTCGATCTTTACTACTCCACGAGATTATAGACCCGAACTTATTTTAAAGAAAATGGAAGCAGTATTAAAGAATCCCCGAGAAGAATTTTCCAATCAAGAGTTTCCCAAGATTAGCATTGGCTATATTCCACATATTGATAATTTGATGCACAAACTAGGATTTGATCATCCAGATTATATTAATTTGGTACTAAACTGTGACAAATATATTGGATCTCTAATTAGAACTCTAAAGGATGTTGGTCATAGTGAAGATACAGCAATATGCATAACTGCTGACCATGGTAATTATAAAGCCCCTAAGTTTTACGATCTTGGACCGTTTTTTCAGAGTAAAGGACTCAAACCGTATATTCCTAGTATAGGCTCCGGAAATTTTGATGTTAATTTTGGAGGTGTAGGATTTTTTAATTTTAAAGGAGATACTTGGTTCCATCATCCCTCAATCACCCAAATGAAGAACTATACTATACGTAATTCCAAATTAAATTTATTTGAGGAATTATGGGATATTCCGGGGGCTAAATTAATGTATTATAACGCAGATGATAATAAGGCTGATAAAGGAACTATATATCTTGAACGTTATAACAAAAAAACGGGGAAAAAACAGGAAGGTAAAATTGAATACATTGGAACTGGTAAAGATCAGAAGACTAAGTATACATTTGAAGATGAGGATCTCTTTGGATATGTTAACCATGAAAATGCCCATAAATTACTTGACGACAAGTATCATAATATTGATGAGTGGGTCGCTGGTACGTTTCAAACCAACTTTATAAACATTATTGACCAGCTCCCTCGTCATTTCAAAAATCCCAGAGCCTGTGATATAATGATTTCTACTGGAGGAGAATATTCATTTAATTATGAACATGGAAGGACCACAAGTAATTCCGCATATTCTCATGATATTTCCAATTCTAAATCTATGTTTGTACCATTAATAATAGGATCCTCACCAGAGATTCCTAAATTCGAAGTTGAATGTTGTAAAACTACAGATATCGTACCCACATTATTGGATTTACTTGGGTTAAGTCCTAGTCCTAGCGTAATAGGAAATTCTCTCCTAAACAATAGATAGAAGTTCTCTTTTTGATCTCTTGCTTTTATTTTGAAGAGATCCATTTAGTTTTTATTAAAGAAATCTTTTAAAATCTCAAATAGGATTCACTTTATTGATAAAAAATCATGAAAGCAAATCATATAGTTGTTGTTCCTGAAACGCATTGGGATAGAGAATGGTACATCCCCTTTCAGGAATTTCGAGCTCGCCTTGTAATAATGATGGATAAATTATTAGAAATCTTAAGGACTAATCCAGACTATAAGAATTTTACATTTGATGGTCAAACAATTCCTATCGAGGATTATCTGGAAGTAAGACCAGAGAAGGAAGAGCAAATTAGAGAATATGTAAAACAAGGCAGACTTTCGATTGGGCCAATGTACGTTCTGCCTGATGAATTTCTTGTGAGTGGTGAATCAATCATAAGAAACCTCCTAATAGGGCATCAAATAAGTAGAAGGTTCGGACGGGTAATGAAAGCAGGTTACATCCCGGATCCTTTTGGTCATATCGCTCAATTACCACAAATTATTCAAGGATTTGAAATCCCCTCAATCTTGTTTATGAGAGGTTTTGGGAATGAGTTTGAGGATAATAACTTGAATATGGAATTCACTTGGAATGCTCCTGGAATGGCAGCATCCATCTTAGCAATATTTTTAATTTTTACTTATGGATCATTAGAAAGGTTAAATACAAAAAGTATTCAAGGAGAATATCGCAAAGCATTGAGGAGTATCAAATATATGGTGGAAAAATTTGAAAAACACACCGCAACACCTATTGTTCTTCTTAATAATGGTTCAGATCATCATGAAGCTCTTCCAGAAATCCCAGAAATTGTAAAACAGTGGAATGAACAAAATCCTGATGTTACTTTAGCCCAAGCTGACTTTGAATATTATGTTAAGAAGGTTTTAGAATCAAGCCCCAAGTTAAATCAATTTCAAGGAGAATTGAGAGGTGGGAGATATTCTCATCTGCTATCTGGCGTATTTTCGGCCAGAATGTGGATAAAACAGAGAAATACTGCAATTGAATATCTTTATGAGAAATACGCTGAACCTCTTTCAATAATCACCAATGTTCTTGACAAATATAATCATTACCAATACCCTGATCGATATTTATTGACAGGAATGAAGTGGCTCCAGAAAAATGCTCCACATGATAGTATCTGTGGCTGTAGCATTGATGAGGTTCATAATGAGATGATCACTCGTTACGACTGGGCTGAACAAATTGCTGATGAAATATTTAAAGATTCTTTTCTTTATTTGGCCAACTTAATAAAAGTAAAAAGTATCTATAAGGATAGTAGTGTATTAATAGTTTATAATCCACTTCCATGGCCAAGACGAGATATTGTTGAATTCACTACCTCCTCCAGGAAAATAAAGGGGGGAAATCTACCTGTAGATATTAAAATTATTGACTCAGGAGAAACTAAAATTCCCTTTCAAAATATTGTAATTACCGAAAATCCTCGATTCACACGTAAATTAGGTGTCTATCACAAAGTTTCTTTTATTGCAGAAGTCCCTGGGTGCGGTTATAAAGTTTTTCATGTACTTCCTTCAAAAATTGAAAGACAAAAACTTCCGGAATCTGATAATTTTAAAATTACAAGAGATTATTTGGAAAATGAATTTTATCATATTACGATTGACTCTGATGGTAGTATTTCCGTTCTTGATAAAAAGACGGGAATAAGTTATGAAAAAGTATGTGAGTTTGAAGATCTTGGTGATTGGGGAGATGAATACGATTTCTCGAGACCTAAAGAGAATCAAACCGATTTAGTCTATAGAACGGAAGATGCTTCTGTTCTCGAAAGAAGCGTATATATTGATGGTCCAACACAGAAAACCTACAAACTGAGATTGAATTTAAAACTTCCATACTCACTTACAGAAGACAGGTATAATAGGGAAGATTGGCTTGTGGATAATAAAATCTCAATGTATATCTCACTTTATAAGGAAATAAATAGGATTGATTTTAAAATTGAAATTGATAATAATAGTAGAGATCATCGAATTCGCGTCTTATTTCCTACGAAAATTAAATCTGATAAAGTATTTGCTGATGGACACTTTTACGTTGTTCCTCGAGATGTAAATCTTCCCAAAGCAGATAATTGGGTGCAAAAACCTATGGCAACAAACCACCAGAAAGATTTTATTTCAGTAAGTGATGAATCCAGTACTTATGCTATTTTAAATAAAGGATTACCAGAATATGAAGCGGTTATTAATGAGGATAAAAGTATCACGTTAACTGTCACCCTTTTAAGATGTATTGAGTGGTTATCTCGTGATGACTTCCAATCCAGAAAATCTCATGCAGGACCAGGATTCAGAACCCCAGGAGCACAATGTATAGGTAAGTATGGTTTTGAATTATCAATGATTACTACTCAAGAACCGAGTTGGTTAGATTCAAATATTCATCTTCGAGGAAAAGAGTTTAATAATCCCCTTAACCCCGGATTCCCTTCAATGATAAAGAGTCCGATAAGAACCGCAGACAGGGTAATATTAAACCCATCAGGTGTGCTTTCCTATTTCTCTAAAACACAATCAAGGATCTTAGAAAAATATCTTCCGACAGATTTTAGTTTTCTTGAAATTGATAACAATTCAATAGCCTTAAGTTGTTTGAAAAGATCAGAAGTTGGTAATTCAGCTATTGTGAGGATCTATAATATCTCTTCCGATAAACAAGATGCGAAATTAACATTCTATGAAAAATTATCGATTCAGGAAGCTGAGATCGTAAATTTCTTAGAGGAACCCCCAATTAATGAGATTAAAGCTAAAATAAACAATTTCAAGGCAAACCATCTAGAAGTGACACTAAACCCTCACGTTATTGTTACCCTTAAAATTAGCCTTTCCTACCTATAAAAATCCATAAGAGGGGAAAAATACTACCAACATCCATGAATAGAAAATGCTCATAAAAATAGTTGATCCCAAAATATTTTTCGAATTCATGTAAACCCATGTAGCGGTGAATTGTTGGATAATAGAGAAAATAACCCATACTAAGAGATAGAGTGTATAAGCGGGTATATACGCCAAGTTAAGTTTTCCTACAAATATAACGAATAAGATTAGTAAATTGTCCATAAAAAGCCCTGTCCCGACCATTATAAAATATTCTTCATATCGATATGTTGTGACTATTCGTTGTTGTATGCTCCTAAAGTAAAACTCCTTGATTAAAAAGAAGGGGAAAGATAACAGAGTTAGTATAACCATTCTCCCAATTTCACTAATAGTTGGCAATGTGTTCTGCACAGACCAGTGCCAAATGGCCCCTATTGAAAGTATTGATAGAACCCCGATTAGGGCTCCAAAAATTAGAGATCGCCCCGGAGAGGATGAACTCATGGTTTTTAATTGAGAGAATAGATCTTTTATCGAATATTTATCTTTCCATCCCAACAGAAGCAAGTTATACACGAGAAAGGTTCCAACCGCAGCCCCCACAACCATAGTTAGAGTTATACTCGTTGTCGATAGAGGAATAAGATCCACAGATATATCGAAAATATATAAGAAAAACAAGTATTGAATGAAAACAACGGCGATTGAATAAAATCCCACCAACTTTTTTGTAGATACTAGTCTTAATTCCTCAAATATTTCTTTATTAGGATCCTCTTTTTCTTTATTGAATATATAATCCCTAACATAAATTACTAGGACGGCATCCAACATAATAACCCCAAATAAAGAGATATAGGAGAAGAGAATAAGCAGTGGGGCAGTAATAACAATTCCAGTTCCATGTTCCCCATTAAAAGCTTGCTCAAACCACTGAATAGTCTGATAAATTATATTAAAGTCTACTATTTCGGTAAAATGCCCCGAAAGAGGACTTACATACGTTTTAATATTAGTTCCATTATTGAAATCCCCAAAATATACCTGGCCAACTTTCAAGTTTTCTATTCCAGTATATGACT
>JAEOTL010000415.1 GCA_016839845.1 Promethearchaeota archaeon | reverse complement strand
CATTTGCACCCTTTGCACCAGTAAAGCCAACGACAATATCGTATTTTGGTATAACATAGATACACTGTCCTCCAGCTCCAGCCATATAATATCCCCCAAACGGACCATCAGTATAAAATAAATACCCATAATCCAGTGACTTCTTCCCATATTCACCTTTCTTTCCCCAACTAACCTGGGTAGTTGTCGCGCTTTTCATGTAATCATAATCTACTAATTGTGTTCCGTTCCAAGTACCATTGTTCAAACAAAGCATTCCTAATTTCGCTTGTACTTTCGGTGAACATAAGAATCCATATCCGCCAGGATAATTGTTTTTTTCATCATGCCACCAATAGTACTCGTCTTCTAAAATTGAAAGAGGGGAGAACAGGTATTCCTTTGCAAAGTTTAAGGTGCTTTTACCCGATGCTTTAGTGATTATACCCGATAAGAGATTAATACCATCATTGGTATATTCAAATTTTCCTAATTTTCCTGACTCTAATGGCACCTCTTCAAAAGCCCATTTAAGGATATCAATACCACCTCTAGTTTTCGCATCTGCAGGATAATTAGGACCACCACCAAGTAATCCGGAAGTCATTGTTAATAATTGTTCTATTGTTATATTCTTCTTTTTTTCGCTATCAACAAAACTAGGCTCCCACATGTCAGCAAAATATTCATATAATGTTTGATTTAAGTTATCTATGAATCCTTCTTGGAGAGCTATTCCGATCAAAATACTCGTCAAGCTTTTTGTCATAGAAGCTTGATCATGAATTTTCTCTCCGTCATGATATGATTTAGAATCAAGTAGTTGGGACTCATGAAGGTATTGTTCGGTTAATAGATACCCATTGCGTACTATGATAACACTTTGGATACTATATGACTTTTTTTCAATAAATTCAAACATTTCGGTAATTTTACCCGAATCTAATCCCTGTTCTTCGGGGGCTACTTCTGTCCATTCACTTGGATTTGATGGCCAAAATTTATTTCTCATAATTATCTCAATTTTTTTAAAATTTATTGATAAAAAGAGTTAAAAAATTAAAATTTTATCTCCCTTTTCTGTGAAATTGGAAGAGAAAGGTTTCATTTTACAGTTATAAAAACTAAAAATAAAATTTCGTAGAAAAAAGAAATGGATTTTACTAATTCTTAGAGTTTTTTTTCCTCCTAGATAACAATACAGCAGAAGTGCATAGAATCATGATTAGTATCATATTGAAATCAAATCCAGGTATCCCATTACTAATGGGTTTAGGGTCAACTCTAATTTGTATCGTCGCCGTTATACTATTATTAAAGGTATTATAAGCGGTTATTTCTAGGGGATAAACACCTAGGGAAAGGCTTGAGGTATTTGTTATTATTCCTTCGGGATTAATGTTAAAATTGACAGTATCATTTATCAAATATGCTACACCAGAAGCGTCAGAAGCATTTACATCATAAAGAAAGGAATCCCCTATATGTATTAGTTGATCTTTAGGTCTTTGATCCCATTCTGGTGCGTTATTCTTAGCAAATTGGATAATATATTGCGATAATAATGTTTCATAAGGTACATTATCTGAATCAGCAGTAAAACCAACCGTAATATTATATTCTGGTAGAACATAGATACACTGTCCTCCAGCCCCATATGCATAATATCCCTCATAAGGAATAAGCATCGTGTTAAATAAATACCCATACCCATAACCCCAACCCCAATCAATTTTAGGTGTTGTTGCCTCTTTCATATATTCTTCATCTAATATTTGTGTTCCATTCCAAGTACCATTGTTTAGGCAAAGTATTCCTAATTTCGCTTGTACTTTTGGTGTGCAATCAAATCCATATGCACCATACCTCATGCCTTGGTTATCACGCCACCAATAATATTCATCTTCTGAAATTCCCAAAGGCGTAAATAAATATTCCTGTGCGAATTCTTCTGTGGTTTTACCAGTTACATTGGAAATTATACCTGATAAGAGATTAACTCCATCATTGCTATATGAAAATTCTCCAGCTTCCCCAGGAGTAAACTCTAATGATATAAGATCAAGCGCGTATTTAATGCAATCAATTTCAAGAAGGAGATATGAAGGACTTTCGCCTAATCCGGAATTATGAGTTAATAACTGTTCTATTGTGATATTCTTCTTTAATTCGCTATCTCTAAAACTAGGCTCCCAGATGTTAGCAAAGAATTCATATAGAGTTTGATTTAGGTTGTTTAAAAAACCTTCTTGAAGAGCTATTCCAATCAAAATACTCATTAAACTTTTAGTAGTTGACATTTGCATATGGAGTGTTTCACCTCCAAAATACGATTTATTCTCGAGAAGTTGGGAATTATAAAGGTATTCCTCGGTAAGCAGATAGCCGTTGCGGACTATAATAACACTATGGATATCATATGAAAGTATTTCAATATGTTCAAACATTTTAGAAATCTTATCGGAATCTAATCCTTGAGTTTCAGGAGCCACTTCTGTCCATTCACTTGAATTTGGTGGCCAAAAAACATCTTGTGTTGATAAGTTCGAGATAGAATCTGAAAAGTCGTCAATATCAGTGTTAAATCCATGCATAGATAGAGGATTGATGGAAAATGAAGTAATGAAAGCTATTGAGATCATGCAAATAATTAGCTTTTCTATTTTATTTTTCTTAATTATCTCAATTTTATTTGAATTTAGTGGTTAAAGTAATCAATAGATAAATATTTTGGTGTAATGAGTCCCGTTTAACAAAATAATAAAAAAGGCCGTTATGTAGACTCTAAATAATTATTTTAATGACTAAAATAGCTAACAAAAAAGTGATGTTGTACAGAATAGAGAAGAAGAAAATGAATCGATTTTGGCGTATGATTCTGTTATTTTTTCAACCATTGCATTCTCGAATTGTGCTTTAAACCTGATAAATTCATACGGCTCAACAGCCGATTCAAGTGCCCGCTAAGCAGCTCATCACACACGACCTTAAGGGAGGGGTTGTCTACTAGGTTGTGAAGTTCTTTCGGATCCTCTTCCATATCGTAAAGATCTAGGGGTTGTCGGGTCATGGTGTTCACCGACATTTTATACCGGTCGGTTCTAACCATCGAGTAGGCCATCGGAGGAAGGCCCATCTCGCTCAAAACGGCTTCCTTGTGCACCTGTGCATTTGGCGCCTTCGGTCCACCGGCAATCAGTGGGAGGAGGGAGCGGCCATCGCTTTCTTCATATGGAACAGCACCCGTTACATCCAAAAGTGTAGCACCGATATCAAGATGATCTGTCAGTCCGTTGCTCTGCCAACCTTCGATTCCACCCGGGGGTCGGATAAT
>JAEOTL010000414.1 GCA_016839845.1 Promethearchaeota archaeon | reverse complement strand
ATGGAAAATCACCATGTTTTTAAACTTAAACATCATTAATATTAATTAATTTTAATTTGGAAGGAATCCCATTCCTCGGATTAGAAAAAGTGTATGTGTTATGTAGTGCTGAAGCAATGAAAACACAAATTCAAACGTTTAAGGAAATATTAGGACAAAGGTGAGCATTATCGATATTGAATTATTTAATGAATATAAGAAGCTTTCAAGAGGTAGTTGGGGTAAGGACCTTTCTTTATGGAAAATGATGTTTACCGCATTATTAAATACCCAAAAAGACGTAGAATTAACACCTTTTAACGAAATGCTACTTAATGTTTTTTTAGACATTCCTAAAGCGCGTAAGCAAGGAAATACAATTATTATGCATCCTTTTAACTATGAACCTGAATTATTTTTTTCTATGAATTTAACACCTTTAATGCAAGAAACTATAAGCGTAGGATTATCTCTCGTCGGTATGAACCAACCTTACATTGACTTTGCCAATAAAGTAGGATATGGAGACAACCCGACTCTTTGCAACGCCCAGAGACCTTTTATCAGTCTATTACAACAAGGAGCTGCACCTTTACCTGACCTTCTATTCTATCTTTCAACTCCGTGTAACTCTCTTTCAATGGCTTATCAAGTTTTTGCAAATTTAACTCGTATTCCCTCTTTTAACCTCGATATCCCTTATTGGGCTTATGACCAAGAAGATGAGTATTATGATGAGAAAACCTTGGAATATATAATTACACAATCTAAGAATTGTATTAATTGGATAGAAAAAAATACAAAAATGACATTCAATGAAGAGAAATTTCAACAAACCATGCAATTGTGTAATCAAGCGCGTGCTTATGTCTTGGAATTCAATGAACTCTTACAATCAGTTCCTTGTCCCGTGACTAGTGCAACTGGATTTGCGAATTTTCAAACAATGGTAACTCGTGGAGGTTCAATGGATGCGGTTAAGGTCACCAAATCGATGCGAGACATGGCAGCATACAATGTTAAAAATGGAATTGGGGGTGTCCCTGACGAAAAAATTAGAATAGCTTGGCCCTACACTCATGTATTTTTTGATCCTACTCTTTTGACTTGGATTGAACACTCTTTCAATGCTGTCGTTATCATGGATCTTTTGGGCCACTATAAAGTTCTTCCCCACGATACATCAACTATTGAGAATTGTTTTGAGAGTTTAGCTAAGGGAACATTAGATGCCTCGATGGTTGGAAAATGTAGGGGCCCAATTGAATATTACATTCAATATTTGATAGACTTCATTAAAGATTATAAAATTGACTGTGTTATTATGCCCATGCATTTTGCTTGTAAGCATGTCTCAATTATGGGGCAAGTAACATCAGAAGCAATAAAAGAAGAAATTGGTGTCCCAAGTTTAATATTTGGATGTGATTCTTATGATTCAAGAGAAGTCACTTCCGAAGCGATTAAAAGCAAAATATCAGATTTCATCTCTCAAGTCGTAAATTAATCTACTGTTTTATTGCCATTTATGTCTGATCTTTAAAAAAACCATTACGTTTTTAAATCCCAACAACGTTATTTATAATTAAAATTTTAAGTAATTATAAATCCAAGATTTTTTTATCAATCTGAACATGTTTGGGTTTACTAACTAATTTAGAGGTGGAAATTATGCCAATTATTGAAGAATTTAGAAATCCTATTACTCTTATGAATTCCTGGGTAGAGAACTGGAAAAACGAGGGTAAAAAGGTTTTAGGATATTTTTGCTCATATATACCTGAAGAAATCTTCCACGCTGCAGATCTCCTACCAATTAGAATGAGAGCAAGAAATTGTACCGATACCCCAATGGGAGATGCATATATGACTCCTACCACTTGTAGTTATACAAGATGTTGCCTTGAATTAGCGAACAGAAAAGAGTATAAATTTCTTGATGGGATTGTTTCCTGTAATAGTTGTGACCAAATTAGACGCCTTTACGATAACATCAGATATAAAGCACCTTTTCCATACCACTACATAATGGGAGTCCCTGGTAATGTTAGTGATACAACAATCGATTGGTTTAAACATGAAATTACAAAACTTATAGAAAATCTTGAAACAAATTTTAGCGTTAGCATAACAGATGAAAAATTGAAGAACTCAATTAAGGTTTATAATAAATCCCGTGCACTTCTGAAAGATTTATATATGCTGAGAAAAGGAGAAAATCCCCCGATAACTGGTACTGATGTATTGAATATTATAACAACAGGAACTTCGATACCAAGAGAACAATTTAATGAACTCTTAGAATCACAACTCTCTCAAATAGCTAAAGAAAATAGTAGTTCTGAATATAAAAGTAGGCTTATGATAGTTGGAAGCATGCTAGATGAACCAGAATATATTGAAATTATAGAAAATCTAGGAGGATTAGTGGTTACAGACTCATTGTGTCTTGGTACTAGATATTTTTGGGATTTAGTTGATGAAACATTAAATCCCATTGATGCGTTAGCAGAACGATATTTATCCAAGGTTTCATGTCCTCGGATGACAGATGGACATAAGAAAAGGGAAGAATTTATGATGGATATGATTAAGGATTTTAACGTTGATGGTGTTATTTTGCAAAGGATGAAGTTTTGTGCGTTATGGTGGCCTGAAGTTTTTCTGCTCAGAAATAAGTTAAAGGAAGCTGGAATTCCTTCTCTCGAGTTAGAAAGAGAATACATTTTGAGTGGAGCTGGGGCAATGAAAACACGAGTTCAAACTTTTATGGAAATATTAGAATCGAGGTGAAAATAAATGGATATTGAAAAATTTAATGAATATAAAAAACTTACGAGAGGTAACTGGGGTAAAGATTTGTCTATGCTAAAGATGATGACAGTTGGTTTACTGAATCAATATAAAGATGAAGAACTAACCCCATTTATAGATATGTTGTTAACTTATCTCCTTGCCATTCCTAAAGCAAGAAAGGAAGGGAAAAAATTTGTTATGCACCCCTTTAATTACGGTCCCGAAATTTTTTACGCAATGGATTTAGTACCTTTGATGCAAGAAACATATAGTGTTGGATTAGCACCTTTAGGTCTTAATGAGCCATATCTTGATCTCACTAATAAAATAGGATACGGAGATAATCCAACGGTTTGTAATGCTCAAAGACCCTTAATTGGTTCTTATATGCAAGGAGTCGCACCAATCCCCGATTTGTTATTCTTTCTATCAACACCCTGTAACTCTCTTGCAATGACCTATCAAGTTTTTGAACAGTTAGCGAGTATTCCTGCATTTAAAATTGATATCCCATATTGGACATACGATAAGGCGGGGGAATTTAATGATGATAAAGTCGTTGATTACATGGTAACTCAGACAAAAGAGTTGATATCATGGTTAGAAAAGCAAACAGATCAAAAATTAAATTTAGAGACATTACAAGAAACAATGGGTAAAGTAAATCAAGCTAGACAATATATCTTAGAATTCAATGAATTATTAAAAACCGTCCCATGTCCAGTTACTAGTCAAGCGGCTATGGGTAATTTTTTATCAATGGTAGGTAGTGGAGGAACCGATAAGGCTGTGGAAACTACTAAATATTTAAGGGATACTGCAGCTGAAAATGTAAAGAATGGGATAGCTGGTGTACCAGATGAAAAGATAAGGATTGCTTGGCCTTATACTCACATTTTTTTTGATAACGACTTATTAACATGGATAGAAGATACATTTCAAGCTGTCGTAATCATGGATTTACTTGGATTCTATCAGGTTTTGCCTCATGACGTTTCTACTACTGAAAAATGTTATGAGAGCTTAGCCAAAGGAGCTCTGGATTTTTCCATGATTGGAACTTGCAGAGGTCCAATTGAGTATTATATTGACTTTCTACTTGATTATGTGAAGGATTATAAAATCGATTGCGTGATTATGCCAATGCAATTTGCTTGTAAACATGCATATTCAATGGCGCGAGTTAGCTCAGAGGCAGTAAGAGAAGAAACTGATATTCCCGTATATATCTTTGGTTGTGATCCTTATGATTCTCGAGAGGTAACCTCAGAATCAATAAGGGGAGGGATTTCAGATTTTATT
>JAEOTL010000129.1 GCA_016839845.1 Promethearchaeota archaeon | reverse complement strand
CACTATACTGAGGCATAGAATCTCTGCGTGTAAGTTTGAGATATAAATGATATGGATTGTCCCGTTGTTCGTTATGCTTTTCTCTTATTGGCTTAAGTATAGCTTCTCTATCTCTCTCATTCCAAGTTCCTTGTGCAAAGATTAGTACACAAAAATGCTCGTAAGTTCCAAACTTTTGGTGTTTTGGCATCGTTTATCTTATTATTTTAAAAATTCTAAATTAAGGATATTAAAAAAAAAGAAAAAAAATAAATTAGGATTTTCTTTTTTTCAAGAAAATAAATGCGACGATTGCTGCGAGAGCTATGCCTTCTATTATGCTTATAATCAAAAGTACAACACTCATATCAACGGTTGTACCTCCACCTCCACCAATCGCAGTGCAGATATTATCCTCAAAAATATTATCTGCACCCCCAGTTTCATTGTAACATGCGTCGTTGTTAAGGAACACGTTATGAGCCACTATTGTAAAAGTACAACTATCTAAAAAGGTCCCATTATTATTATCATTGGCTGTATTTGAGATTATATGATTGAAAACACCGCCAAATAGATGAATTCCATTCAGTTCATTATTATTTGCCGTATTTCCAGTTATTGTAATGCCACTACATGAATCCGTGAAAATTCCATGGCCTAGATTATCAGAAGCCGTATTACTGGTCAGCAGGTTAGAATCACTACTACTCATCAATAATATTCCACTATTGTTATTGTGGTGAGCAAGGTTAGATTTTAGAACATTTGATGAACTTGAACTTAATCTTATCCCATCAATCCCATTATGATGTGCATCGTTTTCTTCAATTTTAGAACCAGTTGTCCCCTCCAAACTTATACCATGGAAAATGTTTTCATAAACTATATTCCCGATACAAGTAATATTTATTGAACCACCGAGATAAATTCCAAAGAGTGAATTGTTATAAGCAGTATTATCCATTATAAGAGAATGCGCACAGCTGATAAGATACAACCCAGCTACCGAATTGTTATTTACTATATTATTTTTATATTCATTCCTTATACCCGAAAAACCATGAATACCAAAGACATTATTGTTATTTGCTGTATTTTCACTTACCGTGTTATTTTCACACCCCGTTTCTATGTATATTCCAAAAACATCATGGTCATTGGCAGTATTTAGTGAGAGAGTGTTTCGATTTGCCCCGTTTATATAGATCCCCATTGCTGTGTTATCTATTAGATCATTATTAGATACAATATTATCGTGACTGTTATCAAAATAAATCCCATATGCCAGATTTTTGTTAATTGTGTTGTCTGAAAATGTATTATCATCACTTTGAGTGACAGCTAAAATACCCATTGCCGTATTATCATTCAAATCATTATTTAAAATCGTGTTATGAGTACTCTCGTCAAGGTATATTCCCATAGCCAGATTAGCCGATATATTGTTTCCTGTAATTATGTTATAATGAGACTCTACTAAATGTACACCATTGTTAGTATTATCATGTATATGACTATCTCTTATTTCCGTATTATTTACATCAATCATTATTATTCCCGTAGCCCCACCCCAGAGATTATTAACAGCAAAACAATCCTCGATTACCCCATTAGTGACATTCTCCATATACAGCCCATATGAAGTAACAGCAGCATTTCTAAAGGTACAATTCCTTAGAATAAAGTATTTTCGGGAATGTATTATCGTCAAGCTATTTCCCGCTGCAATAGATTCTTCAAAAATCTGGTTTTGTATTAGGTAGGGGCTTCCAGGGGTGCCAAATCCCGTACAGTACCCATTAATTTTTGCCCAGGTCCAATTATCACTCCCTGTATCGTCAATTAGAAAATCAGTAAGTATACCCGCTGTTTTTAATGATCCTCCATCAAAATTGTTGCTTGATTCAGAATTAACACTAGAAATTTGAAAGTTTGTATTTATAAAAAGTGCCATCACTGATCCTACTAAAATCATCGCAAAGAATAACGCTGATTTTTGATTTTGTTTAAATACCATTAAGTCAACCCTTTTAAAATAAAGTACTTAATTCAAGATGATTCACACATATAAAACTATTCATATTTCACTAACGAGCAATTTGGACAAAAATGAGTAAAAAAATCTTGGCTAACGTAAATGAAGTTAGTTGAACCTTTTTGTAAAACTACAGGAGCTTATTTTTTTTTATAATTTCTCTATAGTGATCTCGTTCTCTTCTGAGTACTTTTAACTCTTTTTTTAATTCAATGAGATTATCACTAAATGCTTCGGGGTTAGTACTAGCCGAAGAAATTTGGTGATCTAAGGTCCCCATTTTCAATCTTAAATTTTTTATCGTTTCGAGGTGAGATTCACTTTCTCGATTAGACTTTAAAACTTGAAATTTCAAATTTTTATTACTTTCACTCAACTTATTATTTTGTTGAGTAAGATTATCATTTTCAACTTTAATTTTCTTTATTTCTCCTAGTAATTGTTCAGCTCCCGCCTCAATTTCACCTTTCTCTGCTAATTCAGTTTTTAGGGTGTTTATTTCTCTCTCTTGTTGACCGATAATTTCTTTTTGCTGGGAGGTGAGCTTGTTTAAACTTCTTATCTTCGTAGTTAGACTTGCATTATATTCATTCAGTTCCGCCATTTGGGCAGACCAATTATCCATTCTTAAGTATAACTCACCTAATTCATCTTTTAAATCATCGACATTTTTTAGGTGGTCAGATCGATCAGAAACCAGCAGCGAAACTTTTTGCGCGAGATCGTCTATTCGCTCTTTCTTAGTACTTAGATCTTGGGTTAATTCCAACATTTGTTGATAATATGGATCTAAATTTCCCTTCTTTAGGAGTTCAAAATATTCAACAAATTGTTTATAGAAATCAGATTCTTTTCTCTTAGGTAATAATTCGAAGGCAATTCTTCTTACTTGGCCTTCAAAAGTTTTTGGAATTGTATCGCCCTCGGAGAGGAAAATAGTAATCGCATGATCTGGAGCTCCAAGAAAACTACGGCTTCTGTGCCCTGTAAAAAAACTAGCTACTGAGACATTCCGTTTAATTTGCATTTCAAGGTAATTAGGACCCGTCTTTACATTTTTATGTTGCTCAAACAAGCTCAATAATCCCGAAGTTGAAATTTGGAGTTCATCACAGATATTTTCTGGGTACTGAACATCAACAACTGGCTCAGAGCTTTTACTTAAGTTTAAGATCACTATTCCTCTCAAGCGGTATCCCCAAGGGAGGTAATCAAATAAGAATTTTCAAAATTGTAGTTTCTATATATAAATTGTACCCCACTCAATTTAATAGTTCTGTTGAAAACTCATGCGTTTTACTAAAAAATATGGGTAAAGGTTTCAACAGTTTTATTAATATCCATCGCTAAATAGTTTTGTTTGAATAGAGACGCAAAAAATGCTCGATCTTCTGGATCAAAATACTTATATCCAAATTTTTTCCATTCCATATCAGATTGAAGTGGAGCGAACACAGAGATCAAGTCTTTGACTAAATTTAGGAATAAAACGTGGTTCTCTTGTTTATTCTTATTTGAAATAATCGTCAACAGAACATCATCATTAAATAGTTCCCAGGAATCTTTTAATTGTATACAGAATCCTTTGATATCAATATGATTATCAATGATTAATTTTGCTAATGAATTGATTGCGATTTGTCCTGTACTTTGGTTATTCTGATGATATTGAGGATTCGACATTATAAGGCTCGGAGGAGTCTTTTGGTCTTTTTGTTGGAGAGGAAGGTTATATTCGGGGAGAAGTTTCAGCTGATTTAATCCTAGAATGTTTCTGGTATCTTCGATCTTCCCCCCCGTATCAAAAAATTGTTTGTTAATAATATATATCAATAACTTTTCAGCATGAGTATCACCAAAGTAAGGATAATCCGAAGCAAACAAAAGATATTCAGACCATGTGCGTTTATCAACCCTTTGTTTATTATTTGAAGTAAACCAGTTTCTAAAGCTTTCAAAAAAGTTTCCTGCTCCTGCCCCGTGTAACATCGATAAATCACCATAAGTATTGGGTTGAACAATAGTATTGTATACTTCATAGTCATCTATATTCCCCTGCGCAAAATGTGCAATAATTACCTTAAAATGAGGAAGTAATTCTGGAAATTGAACTTTAATTATATTTCTAGTCGATTCAATTAGCTGTCCAATTTGCAGGATCGACCCTCTTCCCCTTGTATCAAAAATAACCGGCATCGAAAAAGAAGCTGCTTCTATAAGCACATCTATTGCTTTCTGAGAACTTATCTTATCAATCCAGCCTTCAGAACGGGGGTGTAGTTTCAACCCTCTCAATCCTAAAACCTCTCTGGCATACCGTACTTCATTAACTGCTTTTTCTCCTTCCATTGGATCGCAACGAGCATACCCAATAAGTTTCATTGAAAATGGAAATCTTGTTGTAAAACGGGAAACATTAATGTTACTGGCACGATAAAGTGCTTCAGGATGTTTATCACGAAACACATCCTGAAATGGAAAACAAACTCCTTGATCTATCATTGAATAAAATTTGGATTTTTCTTTTAGATCAGAATGTTTTTTGCCCAACTGTTTTAAGGCACTATAAAGTTTGTCTGTGAACGGGTAGGGGGTGAAGGACCACGAAATCTTTGCATTGCTTCCATCCATATAGGTTGTGAACGATTGTTCACCCGTCTTTTCCCAGTCTGATTTGATTCTTCCTTGTACATTACCCCAAAAATCAAATGTTCCGGCTCCAGGAGCCAATGGATTCATCATTGTCGCCCCGTCGATATCCTGTCCTAAATGAGAATGAGAATCAATAACTAAAATATGTTCTACTCGTTTTTTACCATTTTGTTCTATTGCAGCTGTAAGCATAAGATAACCTTTGAATTATTATTCTCTCATTTCTTTTGGTAAAGTTAATGTTCCCGTAAGAGGATTGTTTAGTGGATCCTGACAATATTGGATCGTGAAATAGATTAGATCATATAAAATACTGGGATTCTCCCCATGATCTAATTTATATTTATAAAGACTTAATTGATATTCTGCTTCGGTTATTGGTGGTTCTGCGTAACTGACACTTCCGAAGACAGATTGAAGCAAAGGTTTTAAGAAAGGGCTATAGAGGAAGCCTAATTCAAGCAAAGCATCCTTTAAATAAAAAAACATGCGCTGAACGGCTTGTGTCATGTATTTTACAGGTTGATCTACTGGTCCCAAATATTGCTCAGCGAAAGTGGGGTCATACTGGGCAAGCTTTGCACGATCGACATTTTGAGGTCTAAATAATGAAATGAGCCCTCTTTCAATAGCTCCTTTCCTATTATATGCTATTGTCTCCGATCCTGCATCGGGTACCCAAAATCCCTTTTGAAGCAGTTTTTTGGCTTTATAGCACATTGCCTGGATTAACATACCTATACCGATTCTACGACAAATTGAAATCTGTGCATCACTTATCCTTACCTCAATAGTTCCCCAATCTGTGAAGGGAAATACATCTTGAAATCGTCCATCTTCAAGACTAGCTTTCTGAACGACTTGGAGAAAATAATTTTGGGCATTTTCATCTGAGGATGTTAGATAAGGAATAAAATGATTTGGATCATTATCACTTAACATAGTTATATTATTTTTAAGTCTGAGCGATCTCACACAATTTGGGGCAGTAATTCTGTTATTAATAACTTTAACAACATCTGTCGGTTTATTATTGATAATAGGCGAATTGCATGTAAGAGCAATGAGATGAGGAATATAATTACGAATCATGCAGTAAGCTTGAATTTTTTCTAATTCTGAATCAAAAGTGCCAATATGGCTGTGGTCAGCCTGCGAAACACCTCTCATGTACTCATTTGTTGCTGGATTTATAGCTGACGCGATTATATGCAGATCCCGTGGGAGTGTAGTTTTTGCTAATAAGAAGAGGGTGCTAGCCCAGTAGGCCATTTCTTCAACATAAACGCAAGGGGGTGTGACAAGCTCTAAAATATATGTGATTGCAGTGACATTACCATCTCGAGCGAATGTATCAATATCAACAGAGCTGTCTCCTAAAGCATAACGAATGTCCATTGCATATCCTTTCTCAAGATCATCCCTTCCCCAGGGCCTAGCCAAAACTTTCTGTCTGATGTAATCTGGAACTGGCAGAAAATCAGTTCTACCCTCATATAGAATCTCATCCATAATTTTGATGGCATCTTTAACAATTTCCTTCATTCTGAATACCATTTCATCTCCTGGGGGATAATCTCCATTATCATTAGCAATAATCAACTCCATTTCGATACCATGAGTATAGGGGAGTGGTGTCCAATGACTTATATCTGCAAGCATTTCTGCCCAAGGTCTTTCGGGTATAAGAACTTCCCTATAATCTGTTCCAAGAAATAATTTATCTTTTGATCTATCGACACTCTGTCCTAAAGGAACGCCAGGATGTGAAGGTTTTGATTTAGCTGACGATTGACCCTTTGCTTTAGTTGACATTTGAGAAAACGCCATACTCTCAGGATTTCCCTTCGATCCTTTTTTCTTCTTTTTCTTTTTATCTTTTGCCATGAGGGTTTTTCTCTTTATTTTCCACTTTTTTTGTTAATTATGTTTTATTATTGCTATTATAAAATCGATTGAATAACAGATTTAAAAATGTTATAATCATTAAGGAACTCGTATGATAAAACTAAATTAATGACTCCCCGTCCACCAGAGCCAAAAACTTGCGTAAGATTATCATAAATTGTTCCTCCTTTAAACATCATATCATCAATAATTATATTGATTTTGTCTCCAAGTTTTTTTAGTTTTGTTTCCATATGATTATTCAGATGTGAATCTTCTGAAATAATAATAGTTGGTTTTCCTAAATACGGAATAAAATCTAAATTTAATACTAATATCTGATTGTGAGTTGAACCAGATTTTCTGAAAAACTGGGATAACGTTGTATTAAGCGTTGCTAATTCATCGCTATTAAAATTTTCATTTGAAGGGAAGATATAATATCCGATTGACTTCCCTGAATTTAACTTAAGGTCATTATACACTCGGTCAATGAAAGGGAATACGCTAAAATCAAAACGAAATAGGGAAAGGAGAGCCGTATCGAAATCAAATTCTCCCGAGAGGATGTTATTACTTACATTTCCCCCCTTACGACTGAAACTTTTGAGTTCATTATTAATATTTGAAATAAAAGTATTTAGTAAGAAATATTGAGAAAATACTGACTCTGACTCGATCTTAGTCTTAACTTCATCTACTATTTCATATACAACTTTGAAGATGTCTTTCTCTAATTTTTCTTTAAT
>JAEOTL010000413.1 GCA_016839845.1 Promethearchaeota archaeon | reverse complement strand
CAAAAATTAGATATCGATTTTCCTCAATTTCATATATTTGGGGCCCTACCGGGCTCAGAAATATGGGATCGATTAGTGCAAGAAGGAACCATAAATCCTGATAAGTTCTGGGAAAACGGGGTGAAAACTTTGGTACCTCCTCTCCAACTGGTAGAAGAAGAAATGAGACTAGCTTATATCACCTTTATTATGCGCCCAAAATATATTATCCATCAAATTGCAAGAACTATACGAAGTCGACATCGATTGAGGATCGGATTATCAAATCTTAATAATCTTGAGAACCTTGGAAATTTCTACAATTTTTCCACCAAGGCATGGACTCATGGAGACATTCAGTAGTTTAGATCATAGCCTTATGTAAAAACTAATAAACATTTCAATCATAATCAATATCAACCTTCTTCTAAAACGAAATCAGAATAATAATGGAATAAAGATTTATGCTAATAATCTCTGATGAAATGAATCTATCTTGAATATTTTTATCACAAATCTTACTCAAAAATTTGGGCTGTTCAAACTAAGAAAACTGCATTAAAAGCCAGAATCCCTTATATATGTAATTAAATCTAGGAAATCAACTCTTTGGAATGTTTCCCTTGTTCAATTCTATTTCTGAGCGTCAAAAAACTACGAAAAAGTGTACTTACATTTAAAAGTGATAAATTCCATTATATATATAGTGAATTGTTAAATTATCATTACAGTTTCAGTTATATTTGATAGATTTACCTTTACTAATAATCTCTATTCGATTTCTTATGTCTGAAAATAATGGTTATGATGCCGATGATATCCAAGTACTAAAGGGGCTCGAAGGCGTAAACTCAAATTTATAATTTATAAAATTTTTGCACAAATCGTGCTGAGTCGCTAGAGAAGACGCCCCGCAATGTATATTGGGGATCAAGGTAAGAAGGGTCTTCACCATCTTATTTTTGAGGTTCTTGATAACTCAGTTGATGAAGCAATTGGGGGTTTTGCCAATGAAATTAAAATAACACTTCTCAAGGATAACTCTGTTAAAATATTTGATAATGGTCGAGGGATTCCTATAGATAATCATCCCGAATTCAATAAACCCGCTCTAGAAGTAATTATGGAGCACCTTCATTCTGGTGGGAAATTCGACAGTAAGAGTTATAAAATTTCTGGAGGCTTACACGGTGTTGGGCTTTCAGTTGTGAATGCATTAACCGAATGGATGCTTGTTGAAGTGTGTCGTGACGGATTAAGCTACACTCAAAAATTTTCTAAAGGTAAAAAGGTTTCTGAACCAGAGATAAACCAGGTTAATACTAAAGAATCTTTTACAAAAATATCATTTTATCCCGACAATACAATTTTTGAATTTAATCCGGATGAACCAATTTTCAGTGCCCCAACTATCACTACTAGGATACGAGAGTTAGCATTTCTTAATCCAAATACAAGATTTGAACTTCATGATAAATTTAATGGTGAAACAGAAGAATTTCATTATGAGGGAGGATTAAAAGAATTTGTTAGCTATTTGAATAAAGATAAACAACCTTTACATAATGATGTAATTTCTATTAGCGATTCAACTACAGATGAGGATGGTTCTAGTGTAATATGCGAAATTGCTGCACAATACAACCAAGGGTATCAGTCTAACATTCTCTCTTATGCTAATACGATCAACACTATTGAAGGAGGTACCCATTTAACCGGATTCAAATCAGCTTTAACAAGAGGTTTTAATTCATATATCGAAAACTATATGGAAAAAAAATATAAAGATCATGTTTTAAGTGGGACTGATACAAGAGAAGGCCTTTCAGCAGTAATTTCAGTTAAACTCCCAGATCCCCAATTTGAAAGCCAAACTAAAATTAAATTAGGCAATCCTGAGATTCGACAGATTATAAGTCAAATGGTAACTGATAGGTTAACTCAATACCTAGAAGAACATCCCCAAACAGCTAAAAGAATTGTTTTAAAGACTATTAATGCAAAAATTGCTCGTGAAGCCGCCCAAAAAGCAAGATCACTAATTCGTAGAAAATCCGCATTAGATAGTGCAAGAATGCCTGGCAAACTTGCTGATTGCTCTTCGAACAATCCTGAGGAATCAGAAATCTTTATAGTCGAGGGAAATTCAGCAGGTGGCTCTGCAAAACAAGGAAGAGATAGAAATTATCAGGCTATTCTTCCTCTTAGAGGTAAGGTTTTAAATGTAGAAAAGGCTCGATTGGATAAGATATTGCAAAATAATGAAATCCAGTCTATTATTAAAGCCCTAGGGGTAGGGTTTCAAGAAGTAAATGAAACTAATGGCTCAAATGGAGAAATAGAAGAAGGGGAAGATATTGAGGAGAATTTTGATTTAAGTAAGTTAAGGTATCATAAGGTAGTTTTATTGTGTGATAGTGATATTGATGGAAAACATATTGAAACACTTTTACTAACCTTTTTCTTTAGATACATGCGTCCTCTAATAGATAATGGAAATTTATTCATGGCATGTCCTCCCTTGTATAAAGTAAGTTACAAAAAAACAAAAGAATATATTCATTCAGACAAAGAAAAGGATAATTTGATCCAAGAATTAAAAACTAAACATAAGCTTAAAGACACAAATTCAATCCGAGTTCAACGTTATAAAGGACTTGGGGAAATGAATCCTGAGGAGCTTTACATTACTACTATGAATAGAGAAACCAGAAGACTCAAAAGAGTCACCTATGAGGACTATTTAGAAAATGATTTAATGTTTACAAAGCTTATGGGTAAAGAAGTTAAAGCCCGAAAAAAGTTTATTATCAGTAATTTTGATGAAGTTAATGTGTTAGATATTTAGTTTTGATTTAATTATTATTATCAATTTTATATAATTGGGATATTATTTTGACTTCAGAACAGATTGACGACGTATTGTTAAAGGATGAGATGCAGAGTAGTTACATTGATTATGCTATGAGCGTTGTGGTTGGACGTGCGATTCCTGATGTTAGAGATGGACTTAAACCTGTCCAGAAGAGGATAATCTATGCAATGGCAGAAAATGGATGGAACTCACGTGCACCTCATGTTAAATGTGCCAAGATTGTAGGGGAAGTATTAGGAAATTATCATCCTCTAGGGGATAGTGCGACATATGGTGCACTTGTAAGAATGGGACAGAGTTTTTCCCTACGGTATCCTTTAATCGATCCTCAAGGCAATTTTGGATCCGTCGATGGAGACGAACCAGCGGCTTATCGATATACAGAAGCAAGACTAGCTAGTATTTCAGATGAACTAATTGGGGATATCAATAAGGAAACAGTTGAATTTATCCCTAATTTTGATAATAGTAAAGTTGAACCCGTTTATTTACCCGCTGTATTACCTAATATTTTGATAAATGGGACGAAAGGTATAGCTGTCGGTATGGCTACTTCGATGCCTCCTCATAATTTAATTGAAATCTGTAAAGGGATTATTGCCACAATTGATGATCCTGAAATATCCGTCCAAGAGCTTATGGAAATCATAAAAGGACCTGATTTTCCAACAGGAGGAATTATATCAGATATAAATGGTATATATAATGCTTATACTACTGGAATCGGTAACGTGAATATCAGAGCGAATGTCGAAACTGAAATTAAAAATGACAAAACTAGTCTAGTTATTACTGAAATTCCCTATTTGGTCAATAAATCTCTATTAATAGGATCTATTGCTAAATTGGTAAAGGATGGTGTCCTTAAAGATATCAGAGACTTAAGGGATGAATCTGATAGACATGGAATGCGGATAGTTATTGATTTAACTAAAAACGCTCAACCAGTTATTATTAAGAATATTTTGTTTAAAAGAACTAAATTGTTTACTAGCTTTAATATTATCAACCTTGTTCTGATTAATAAGGGAAAGCAACCAAAAATCCTTAATTTAAAGGAAATCATTCAAGAATACATAAATCACCGTTTACTTATCATTAAAAGACGAATAGAATTTGACCTTAAAAAAGCTGAAGATAGACTTCATAGAGTAGAAGGATTGCTTATTGCTTTAGATGACATTGATAATGTTGTAGATCTAATTAAAAAATCAAAAGATACAAACGAAGCTAAAGAGAAATTAATTATGGTTTATAATTTGAGCGAAGTTCAAGTTCAAGCAATATTAAGCATGCAATTATCCCGATTGACAAATTTAGAAAAACAAAAGTTAGTTGATGAAAAGAAATCTCTAAATGAAAGTATCACAGGATTTAATAAAACTTTAGCAAATGAACAATTACGTCTCGATATAATAAAGAATGAATTATCGGAATTAAGTAAAAAATATGGAGATCCAAGGAAATCGAAAATTGAAGTTAGTGGGGAACAACATGTAAAGGAGATTGAAACTAAAGACCTTATTAAAAAAGAGCCTACAATTATAATTTTCACAAAGAATCAATATGTTAAACGAATATCTGTAGAAGAATATCGAACACAAGGAAGAGGGGGACGGGGAAAGAAGGGAATGACCGTACGAGAAGAAGATTTTATAAACGATTTATTTGTATGTTCTACACATGATACAATTTTAGTGTTTACTTCGAAGGGAAGAGTATATTCTATAAAGTGTTATAATATCCCCCTCCAAAAGCGTACTGCTCGAGGAAAGCCTATTATTAATCTTATCCCTCTCCAATCAGGTGAAAAGATATCTTCGATGATACCCATTAATAATTTTAACACTAATGAAGCGCTCATAATGACCACCAAAAATGGCATAATAAAGAAATCCCCTCTAAAACTATTTTCTAAGTTTAAAAGCACCGGAGTTAGAGCTCAGAAAATTAGACCTGATGATGAATTGGTCAGTGTTAGAAGGTTAACAAATGAATTAGAAGATATTTTTATTGCTACTAAATTAGGTTACGCAGTCAGATTTGATGAATCTGAGCTCAGAGAGTTGGGAAGGACCTCCATGGGTGTAAAGGGCGCTGATCTAAGAGAAGGAGATGAAATTATCGATACTCTTTTAGTTTCAGATGAAGAAATTATTCTAACATTAACTGAGAATGGTTATGGTCAAAGGACTTATGTTAAAGAATATAGAAAAACAGGTAGGGGAGCCAAAGGCGTTAAAAATATTACATTAAACAAAACAAAAAATGATAATGTAATTGCTATCAAGATCGCAAAACAAATGGATATGTTGATTGGCACAGAAAAAGGGCAAGTTATACGAGTTCCGGTTGATTCTATTAGAATTACTCATAGAACCGCAAAAGGAGTAAGAGTTATCAAACTTTATGAAAATGATTCAGTTGTCGCTATTGGTAAGTGCGCAAAAGATTTATAATCCCATCGAATTCACTTCTCGAGATAGGGTATAAGACAAATAAAGTCAAATCTTTCTTTTCCAAGATTATCTATTCCGTGGGGTTCATTTGGAGGGATAAAGATTACATCCCCCTCTTTTACTATCTCCTCCTTATTCTCCCCATTATAAAATTTTGCGTTTCCAGACAAAACATATATTTCATGCTCTTGTGGATGGTTATGGAGAGGGACTTTACCCTCAACCTTGATTTCAAACCGTCTCATAGCAAAGTTTTGGGCGCCCATCTTTTTATCAATCAACCACCGTACAGTTACATCTTCTACATTAGTTCCATTACTTAATGTAGCTTGTGCTGATTCAACATCGCGGTAATTTTTTCTTATCATATGGTGTACTAATTTTTAATCTATTATATAGTGATGGCTTTAATTTTCTCATAGTATAGCGTACTTTGAATGATAGAAAAGATTTCAAAATCCACCAAATAAGAAAATTAGGAGTAACAATATATACTGAAAGTATATTAAGTAGTTTCTTTAACTAGATATTTATAGAATCATAATATTATAGCATCTTTTTCTATAGATGTAAGATCAAAAATATTAAATTTAACTTTACATAGGGTTTGTACTCATGGCAAAAAAAATCGCAATTGGGTTTGATTACACTCATAATAACAAACTCACTATTGAGAATAACGCATTTACTGATTTTATTCAGTACTTATTTGATTCTGGATTTCAATTAGGAAAAATTGAAGCAGGTTTAGCTTCAGAGAAGTTAAAAAACTATGATATTTTCATATTAGGTGTTCCTCATCTAGGACCTGACCTTGACTCCGATGAAATCGCATGTTTGGTCGAATATGTTGCAAGTGGCGGAAGTCTCTTAATTATAAATGATGGAGGTGGAGATTATGAGAATAAAAACAATTTATCAGAATTGTCTTCAAAATTTGGAATTACTTTTAATGCAGAT